>WQTB01000290.1 GCA_009786495.1 Treponema sp. | reverse complement strand
AGATTAATTAAGCCCTGAATAATCAATGATCCGTATACTTTTGCCTTTAAATCTTTAGGACAGCTTACAATTATTTCAATTTGTTTTTTATTTGACTGCGTNTCAGCCGCGGACACAGCTTCGTCGATCAGCAAAGANACAGNATGTTCTTCCATGTCGTATAACTTGCTGTCGTTGTTTTCAAGGCTTGCCAGTATNAAAAGATCNTTTGTAAGGTTTTCCATTATACCGGCATTCTTGCGGATTATTTCGATAAAATGAATTCGCTCATTTGCCGTGCTCTTGTTATCGGATACAGCGTCAAGTAAAGTTTCTGAAAATCCTTTAACAAGCTGAATTGGCGTGCGCAGTTCATGCGATACATTCGCGACAAAATCCTTGCGTATCCGTTCCAGCCTGACAAGGCGCGTTACATCCTGCAGCACAAGAACAACTCCGTTTCTCACGCTGCTGTCACCGGTTTTTACAAGAGGCGACGCGTAAACCTGAAAAAAGCGTTCGCCCCCCGAATGAAAAGTCATTTCCTTTTCGATAGGCAAGCCGTTGCGAATCGCTTCCTTTGCGGTTTCCGCAAGTTCCGTAGAATGGGTAGCTTCCAGCAATGTCATATCCCTGACATCATATACGCCAAGATCAAAAAGCTCCCTGGCTTTTGGATTAACAAGATGCAGTTTAAAAGAAGTGTCCATCGCAAAAACAGCTTCTGACATTCCGTTAAGGATCGCTTCAAGGCGGCGACCTTCGGACTTTGCCTGTTCAAAACGGAAATTAATCTCTTCCGTCATGGCCCTCATTGCTTTTTCAAGGCTTTTAAATTCCGGCACGACAGGTTCGGCGGATTCGTAGCCGGACAGGAACGGAGCGCCTTCCTGGGCAATATCTACTAACCTGCAAATTGAAGATGACAGCGATCTTGAAAATATATAAATTGCCCACAAAGCCGTGATAATAAAGAAACAGATAAAAATGGTAAACGATAAAAGTATCGGAGAAATACGCGCTGTAAATCCGGGAATGGAAATAGACAGCCTGAATACGCCGACCTTTTCATTATTGCTGTTGAAAACGGGCAGCGCGTAATATATACGCCTTATATTTGTGCTGATTGATTCACGGTATGAAACCCCGGCGCTCCCTTCCAGCGCTTCGATAATTTCTTTTCGGTCAATATGATTAACAAGCCTGTCCGCTACATGGGAATCCCATATCACATTGCCGGTAACAGTAATCAAAGTAAGACGATAAGCGTCTTCCGCGCCTATCGGAAAATAACTTCGTTCTACCTGATCTCCCAAATTATTCATAAAAATTTCCGCAAGACGACTCTCGCCGGTAATTTTCATAAATGTTTTCGCAGTATTACCCAGACTTTGAATGTTAATTTCGTAATAAAGGGAATTCATAAATATCAATACTGATACTACAAGTACCGTTGAAAAGCCAAGCGTGGCAAGACCCATCGTAAGAAAATTCTTTCTAAAAATTGTCATAATATTACTCCGTTGCTTTTAGTCTATAACCAACCCCGCGAATTGTCTCTATCATGTCGCCTGCTTTTCCAAGTTTTTTACGCAAGCCTAAAATCTGCACATCGACAGATCGATCTGTTACAGGATAATCAGGCCCATGAATAGCGGCGATTATCTGGTTACGCGAAAATACAATTTCCGGATTTGACAAAAAATGTTTTAACAGGGCAAATTCCGTAGCGAAAAGATCGAGCTGCCGCCCGTCGAAAAAAGCGGTATGCCGCGCCGTATCAAGTTTAAGATCTCCCTGCTGGAAAACCGTAAGATTAACGCCGCCCCTGACGGATGCGCCGCCGTTTTCCTCCTGACGCCGAAGACCGGCGCGNATACGGGCAATCAGCACTTTGGGGCTGTAAGGTTTTACAACATAATCATCAGCGCCAAGCTCAAGCCCTGTTATGATATCGGATTCCTCGCCTTTTGCCGTTGTCATGATCACGGGAACATTTACGCATTGTTCCATCTCTCTGAGTTTTTTTATAACTTTTAAACCGTCAATGCCGGGCAGCATTATATCTAAAAGCACGCAGTTTACCTTATTGGATTTTAAATACTTTAAGCCTTCCTCTCCTGTTTTTGCCTGCACAAGTTTCCAGCCTTCCTTAGATAACGAATGAGACAGCAGTTCCTGAATTTCAGGATCATCTTCGATGATAAGGATTACAGCTTTACTCATTAAGCTCCTCGTGCCTGCCTTCGATCATATAAATAATCGCTTCGCAAATATTTGTAATGTGATCTCCCAACCGTTCCAGCTGGTTTGAAGTATGAAGAACCTGCAGCCCGCCTTTTACAAGATCGGGATTTTTCTTAATCACTTTTATAATATCATCAGTCAGCGATTTATGCTCGTCATCAATTTGATGATCCATCGCGGCGGCGGCGCGCGCGGCGTCCGCGTCATGCGCCATAAAAGCNGCGATTGCGGCTCGCAGCATCGCCTGTCCGATCTCCGCCATTTTTTCAAGATGCATCT
>WQTB01000289.1 GCA_009786495.1 Treponema sp. | reverse complement strand
GCGGTATGCCTTATCGGCAATACAATGACTGTCGATTTGGATCATGTTGTTGAAACAAATGACATTATAGATTTCGGAAGACGCATAACAGAACAGTTCAANGCGGTTAACAAAACAGTTCATGAAGGCGGAACCATTGTAAAAGTCGGCGNNGTTTCAATCGGCGAAGGATTTTTTACNGTTATATCGGGGCCCTGTTCAGTTGAAAGCAGCGAGCAGATTATGGAAATCGCGCAGAGCGTTAAATCAAGCGGAGCGAAAATCCTTCGNGGCGGCGCGTTCAAGCCAAGAACATCGCCGTACGCGTTTCAGGGAAAACAGGCTGAAGGCCTTGAAATGCTGCGTTACGCGAAAAAAGAAACGGGGCTTCCTGTTGTTTCCGAGATGATGAACCAGACGCAGATTGATCTATTTGACGGCATCGACATGATACAAATCGGCGCGAGAAATATGCAGAATTACGATTTACTGAAAGCCGCGGGCAAACTTAAAAAGCCTGTGCTGNTGAAACGCGGGCTTGCGAACACTATCGAAGAACTGCTGATGAGCGCGGAATATATTGTATCATCGGGTAACCCCAATGTGGTTTTGTGCGAACGCGGCATCCGCACATTTGAAACAATGACGCGTAACACGCTGGATTTATCGGCTGTCGCCGTTATCAAGCAGAAGTCGCATCTTCCCGTAATCGTGGATCCGAGCCACGCGTCAGGCTCAAGAAGCCTTGTGCCGCCGCTCGCTAAAGCCGCGCTTGCGGTCGGCGCGGACGGTCTGATGATTGAAGCGCATAACAATCCCGCCAAGGCGTTATGCGACGGCGCCCAGTCCCTTGATCTGGATCAGTTCGCTTCGCTGATGGTAGAATTGAAAAAACGCGCTGTGCTTGAGAACAGGGAAATCTAAATGTTTAAACCGTCATTGGATGAAGCAAAACAAATTATTAAAGACAAACAATTCAATATAATCCCGCTAAGCGCGGAAATTTATTCCGACATGGTTACACCCATCGATGTATTAAAAAAACTGATGAATGTAAGCAGGCACTGTTTTATTCTGGAAAGTGCCGAAGACAACAAGACATGGGGAAGATACACTTTTCTTGGCTTTGATCCATGTCTGGAAATTACTTGCCATAACGGCACGATAAACATGACATCAAGCCTTGAAACAGACAGAAGCGTAATGGAAACCAGGCTGTCAGAAACTGACAATCCGAACATTCAGATACAGGAAATTCTGGATCGGCATAAAAGCGCAAAGCTTGATTATCTTCCTCCTTTTACGGGCGGGCTTGTCGGTTATTTCGCATACGATTACGCGAAATACAGCGAGCCNGCGTTAAAACTTGATTCNTCGAACCGGAATTTTTACGACGAAGAGCGTTTTAACGANGCCGATCTNATGCTCTTTGATAAAGTCATCGCTTTTGATAATTACAGACAAAAAATAATTTTAATCGTTAACATAAAAACAGATAATATCGAAGCTGAATATGAAAAGGGAAAAGCGCAGCTTGAATATCTAAAAAATCTTGTAAGGACAGGCTGTTATGCGCAAATTACTCCGCCGGATGTAAAATCGGAATTTAAACCGCTTTTTACTAAGGAAGAATACTGCCGGATGGTAACAAAGGCGAANGATCATATTAAAGAAGGCGATATTTTTCAGGTTGTATTGTCAAACAGGTATGAAGCTGAATTTGAAGGCAGCATCTTTGACACTTACAGGGCGCTGCGGACAATTAATCCTTCGCCTTATATGTTTTATTTTTCGGGAAGNAATCTTGAAATCGCCGGGGCGTCACCCGAAACTCTTGTTAAACTGCATAACGGAAAACTTTTCACCTATCCGCTTGCNGGCACACGCAGGAGAGGCGAAACTGACGAAGAAGACGCCGCGCTTGAAAACGAACTTTTAAACGACGAAAAAGAACTTGCGGAGCATAATATGCTTGTAGACCTTGGCAGAAACGATCTTGGAAAAATCAGCGAATTCGGTTCAGTTAAAGTGGAAAAATATCTTTCGATATTAAAATTCTCCCACGTCATGCACATCGGCTCGACAGTGACAGGCGGCATAAGCGGCGGTAAAACCGGACTTGACGCGATTAACGCGGTGCTTCCCGCGGGCACATTATCCGGCGCGCCTAAAATACGCGCAATGCAGATAATCAACGATTTGGAAAAAAANAAACGCGGCATCTACGGCGGCGCTATCGGGTATCTTGATTTTACAGGCAACATGGATACATGCATCGCGATAAGGATTGTGTACAAGCGCAACAAAAAAGTTTTTGTAAGAAGCGGAGCNGGAATTGTCGCGGACAGTAATCCTGAATCGGAATTTCAGGAATGCGTTAATAAAAGCGCGGCNGTTATGAACGCGCTGAAATTTTCATCTGGCGGCATCGANTAAAAGGGCACTGTATATGATTTTATTAATCGATAATTATGACAGCTTTTCGTATAACCTGTATCAGTTAATCGGCTCGATAAATCCCGATATAAAAGTTG
>WQTB01000288.1 GCA_009786495.1 Treponema sp. | reverse complement strand
GTGTTAAACTCTCTTTCCGAGACCGCGCAGAAAACGCTTGCCAATCTTATAACGCTTTTGCTTGGCATAACTGTCGCTTTTACTTTGCAGTCAGAAAAATTTATNCAGATGGAAACGCTCATGATCCTCGGNCTTGGCCTTGTGGCNTTTATTTTAAATACGGCAGGCGGCGTTATTTTCGGCAAGATACTTAATCTTTTCCTTAAAACAAAAATCAACCCGATGATTGGAGCGACAGGAATTTCCGCTTTTCCGATGTCGGCGCGCGTTATTCAAAAGATGGCGCTGAAAGAAGACCCGGAAAATATTTTGCTGATGCACGCTGTAAGCGCGAATGTTTCAGGCCAGGTCGCGTCTGTCGCGGCAAGCGGCCTTGTTTTAAGCCTTGTGCTTGGATACCTTGCAGGATAAGGAGTTAATATGCAAATCAATATGGCAGATTTNCTTGCGTCTTTGGAATTTATGTGGAAGGGCATGCTNGGTCTTTTCCTTTGCTGCGGATTTATCGCGCTTTTCACACTTGTGTTAAACAAAATCTTCATGCCAAAGAAAAAAGGGGAGTAGGCTTTCGTTCATTCATCTTTTTGTAAAAAGATTGTTCCCGCGGGTGTCTATGCTGACAATAAGCGGGCCGAATGATTTTTTTCCGCTGTATGTGCGCATAACCCACATACATTCAGCCATTGTGAACTCCGGCCAAAAGCAGTCTTCGATTTTTTCAATCTGGCTTGCGCCTAACACAGCGCAGCCGCCGGGGTACACGCAGTGAATGGAGCCGTATTGGCGGCACGCCGCCGCGGTTTTTTCTCCCATGCCACCCTTGCCGATCATTATTTTTACGCCTGTTATTCTGATAAAATCCGCCGCCCATTTTTCCATCCGTATGGAAGAAGTCGGCCCGATGGAAACAAGTTCCCATCCGCGGACGCAGGAAGATTTTTCAGGCGGCGTTTCTTTTACAATCGGGCCCGCGTGATAAATTGCTGCGTCCTTTAAATCCAAAGGCGGCATTATTTTATCCTGTACGACCCTGTGATAAACTTCGTCTCTTCCTGTAACCAAAGTTCCGTCATAATAAATAATATCGCCTGTGCGCAGATTTTTAATTTCTGAAACCGGCTCAAGAGCCGAAGATTCCGGTTCGCTCGCCTTGCGGTAAATTTTCATAATTTTATTCCATTGTGGGACAGAAGTTCATACGAAAGATCGTTTTTAATTTTTATTATCCCGCGGCGCAGCACATAACAGGAAACATTGACAGCGCATGCGATTGTCGCTGTGTGGCGCGCCGATGACTCGATATACACGCCCATTACAGCTTGATTTCCGGCAAGCCCCTGCGCCCCGATTCCAAGGCTGTTAAGTTTTTCCGTTATGCGCAATTCAAGTTCTGCGCCCTGCGGATCGGGGTGTGTTGCGCCTAACGGCCTTAAAACCGCTTTTTTTGAAAGAACCGCGGCGTTTTCGATATTATGACCAAGGCCGATTCCAACAAGCAGGGGAGGGCAGGCGTTGACGCCGGGGCCTGTTACTATATCAATTACAAAAGGGATTATCGCTTCCATGCCGTCAGAAGGCTTAAAAACTTTCGCCTGTCCCGGCAGGCTGCACCCTGCGCCTGAAAAATAAAGTGTGATTTCCATTTCTTCCGATTCAGGAATTATTTCCCAATAAATCCACGGAGCGCGCTCTCCCGTATTATCGCCTGTGTTTTTATTTTTAAAATAATTGACCGCGTTTGGTCTTAAGGGAACGCTCTCTGTCGCGCGGCGCACAGCTTCGGATAAAACATCCGAAGTTATATCAAGATGCGCAAAGCCTGCGCCTGTTTTAATATAAAACTGAAGAAGACCTGTATCCTGGCAAATTGGTTTTTTTTGTTCGATTGCCATTTTTAGATTTTTAAAATAGCTTTCATAGATCGCTTTTTGAAGCCGGGAGTCTTCGCCTTTTTGCATTTGTTCAAGGCGCAGCATCACGTCGTCGCTAAGCCGCACTGCCGAAAGCGCGATAAATTTTTCAATCAGCGCTATGAAATTTTCCCTTTGCATCCTTGCGCCTCTTTAAAAATCATTATCATTTTATTTTTTTACGGAGAATTCTTATCTGACGGCGGACTTCAGCGGGGGCAGGGCCTCCGGGAATGTTACGCGCTTTGACGCTTGCGGCAGGCGTAATCGCCCTGTAAATATCGTCTTCAAAAAGCTTTGAAAAGTTTTTAAGCTCTGCAATGCTTAGTCCTGAAATATTTTTGTGCCCCTTTTCGATGCAGTCGCGCACAATTAAAGCGGCGGTTTCATGAGCGGCGCGGAAAGGCATTCCTTTTTTTACAAGATATTCCGCCGCGTCTGTCGCTTCAAGGAAACCGCCTGAACACGCGGATTTCATGCGTTTTAAATTGAAGTCCGCGTTTTTGATCATGCCGCAGAACATTTTTAGGCATATTTTTAATGTATCGATGCTGTCAAATAAAGCTTCCTTGTCTTCCTGAAGATCCTTGTTATACGCATACGGAAGCCCTTTTAAAAGCGTAAAAAGGGT
>WQTB01000287.1 GCA_009786495.1 Treponema sp. | reverse complement strand
TCTTCGTCTGCAATCTTCGCGAACATCGCATCATGCGGATAATGGGCGAGCCTTAGATAACAGCCGTTAAGCTCCTTTAAATCCTTTATTGTTGAGCGGATCACGTCTTCGTTTGTGGTCTTTCCCAGAATATGATGATCTTCGTGAACACAGATACCTTTTAAAAATATTTTTTTTCCGTTAAGCAAAATATCGTTAGCTGACACTTTGATTTCCCTGAAACCTATGCGGTCGCATGCAGAATCTTTGAAGCCTCCGCATGAAAGGTTTAGCGTAACATTATAGAGCTTTGGATTATCAGGGCTCCAAAGGGACAGATTTTCTGGTTTTACGGAAATTACCGCGTTAGCTTTTCCGTTTTTAATCTGAAGATTTGTATCAATATCAAGCTCTTTTATTCTTAAATTAACTGACTCGTCTGCATTTAAACCCTGCGAACCGGAAACTGCGACATCAACAGCTATCCTTGAATAAGAGCCGTCAGGAACAAGCCTTATAAACCAGTCTTTAATAAAAACTTTGGGAACCCGTACAAGAAAAATATCGCGGTATATTCCGCCGTAGTTAAACCAGTCTGTATTATCCATCGGAACTCTTTGCGGGCTTCTTCTGGCGTCTGCTGTAATTACGACGCGGTTTTCGGTTTCTAAAAAATCTGTTATATCAACATTAAAAGGAGTGGAAGCGCCGTCATGCGTTCCGATAAACTGCCTGTTNAAAAAAATAGAAGTTCTGTATGACGAGCCTTCCATCCGCANAAAAAGGCGTTCGTCTTTTTCTTTTTGCACATAACGGAAAGTNCTTGTGTAAATTCCTGTNCCTTCAAAATAGTGAAGCTCTTTTCTTTCAAGATTCCACGAAGAAGGAACTTTTATTCTTTCCCACGATTCCCAGTCCCAGTCAAGCGGCTGCGGATCCTTGCCGTCGCGGCCTGTACCGTTTTCAAGATACCATTTTGCCCTGCGGCAGGAATCATACCAGTCAACGCCGAAGTTCCACTTCCCGTTAAGCGATTCGGTCTGCCTGCCGCAGATGTTTATCAATGTATCGGATTCAAGTTTTATTTTTAAATATTCATCTTCATAACTAAAATTGTGAATGTCATATAAATAATTGTCTTTTTTCTTTTCCATAACAGTCTCCTGTATTCACAATTTTTACCTTTGAATCCTCGCAGACCTGCCTTTCGCGAAAGCCTGAACCTGATCAAAGCTTACCATCGATGTGTCGCCGGGAGTTGTGGTTAAAAGCGCGCCGTGCGCCCAGCCTAGGTTCAGTGCTTCCTGCGGGTCTTTTCCCGATAATAAACCGTAAAAAAGCCCTGCCGCAAAACCGTCGCCGCCTCCGACCCTGTCGTAAACGTCAAGCTCTGCAGCGGGCGCCTGATAGGTTTTTCCGTCAAGCGCGAGAACCGCGCTCCATGAATGGCGGTTAGTTGAATGTACTTCGCGTAACGTAGTGGCTACAGCTTTTATATTGGGAAAATCTTTTTTAACAGTGTCGATCATTCCAAAGAACGCGGACGGGTCAAGCTGGCCTTTTGTTTCTACATCCTGACCTTTAAGCCCAAGACCTTTTTGTAAATCTTCTTCATTGCCGACAAGCACGTCAACATAACCTGCGATTTTGCGTAACGTGGATGCGGCTTCGTCTTCAGCCTGCGCGGCACTTTTTCCCTGCTCCGCCGCGGCGACTGCCCAGAGTTTCGCGCGGTAGTTAAGATCGAACGACACAACAGCGCCCGCTTTTTTCGCGGCCTGCATCGCTTCAATCACTAACTGCGACGTAGTAGGAGACAGGGCGCTGAAGATTCCGCCTGAATGGAACCATCTAACCTTGCCGCCTGAAAATATTTTTTCCCAGTCAAAGCTTCCGGGCGCAAGACGCTGCGCCGCTTCATTTGAACGGTTATAAAAAACAACTGGCGCTCTTACTCCCTGTCCGCGGTCGCTCCACACAATCGCCATATTAGGTCCGCGCACTCCGTCATGTTCAAATCGTTTGTAGTACGGAGTAACGCCCGCTTTCTGCACCGCGTACTCAATCCGTTTGCCGATTGGATAACTCACCATCGCCGAAGCAATCGCCGTTTTCATTCCAAAACAGGCAGAAAGATTTGCCGCTACATTGTACTCGCCGCCGGAAACATGAAGAGCGTATTCGTCAGCCTGTGAAAATGGAACGATGCCGGGATCAAGGCGAGTAACCAAAGCGCCGAGCGCGAGTAAGTCAAAAGATGCGCTCGAAGCCGCAGGAATTATTAATGATGCCATAAAAATCTCCTTAAGGAATTAATTATACCACATATGTTGACGCGCTCGTTGTTCCGCCGGTGTCCTCGGACACGGCAAATTATACCACATATGTTGACGCACTCGTTGTTCCCCCATACCCGGTCCAATTTGTATGGAAGAACTCGCCGCGTTTTTTGTCTGTGCGCTCGTATGTGTGCGCGCCGAAATAATCGCGCTGCGCCTGTAAAAGATTCGCGGGGAGTCTTTCGCTGCGGTAGCCGTCAAAATATGAAAGCGCGCTTGCGAACGC
>WQTB01000286.1 GCA_009786495.1 Treponema sp. | reverse complement strand
GGAGCTTGAAAGCTGCATCGACGCGGCGGGGCTCAAAAACCGTGACATTTTTGAACTTGGGATAAAGCTCGCGGCGGACGGTCTTGGCGCGGAACAAATCANAAATATACTATCCAACCTTGTTGAACAGGAACGGAACGAGACAGCCANAAGATTNAAAACGCTTCAGATGACGGCGGCAATATGCGCTCAGGAAGGAACGGCCTCATGGATACTTTTTAACATTATTTTCTCGCTCGTGGATGACAGCGATAAAAAAGAAGTGCAGAAGCATCTAAAAGATAATGTGTTTAAAGATTATTTTGAGATGTACGGCAGCGGCTCATCCGTTGAATTACTCAGAGCGTAAAAAATTTTCATATAAGGGGTTTTTATGAGATTTACCGAAGAAGCCGCGTATATTGCGCAAAGAGCGTACAGTTTAAACGAAAAAGCAAGAAAAAACGATCTTNCCTGTCTAAAGGATGATGTAATAACAGGTAATAACACAAGGGATATTTTTGAATACGGTATAAAGTTATGCGCAAATATTATTGATTCGGATCGTCTCGACAAGATTCTTTCAAACCTTATAAATCATGAGTGCGNCAAGGAAGAAAAACGTTTAAAATTAATTAAAAAAGAAGCAGTTACGNACATTCAAAAAGGTTATTCATCCGCCGCGCTTTTACATGCACTTTTTTCATATCTTGACGAGAGCGAGTTAGCTGAAACTCTTAACTATCTCCGCGGCACGGAAATCTACACGGAAGCCGCGTCCCTTCTTGAGATAAATGAGCAGAAAGTATATAACGAAACCGCGGATTGGGGCGACAAGCCGGAGGCGTATGGTTTTCAGGCGCACCCGTTCGATTTTATTTATCAATCCGATAAAGATGTTCTTTTAGAGCAGCTTAAACAGGAACAGAGTGATGTAGCGGCGTACATACTCGCGTTTATCGAACCGCAAAAGGCCGCGTACATCCTTTCCAACCTGCCCGCCGNGTTGCAAAGCGGCGCGTCATACCGTGTCGCTGTCATGGANAACCCTTCACTCAAACTGTTACGCGATGTTCTGCGCCTCGAGAAAAAACTTCTATCAATGTCAGGTAAAAAATTTACAGATCCGGAAAACGGAGAGTTCGCGAAAGTTCTTAACACATATCTTGTCAGGCAGGATGCTGTCGGCGAAGCTAAGGATCTTTATGAAAAATCGGCGAGAGAAAGCGCCGGAAGCAAGGAGGCGGTGGAAATTGCGAACCGTCTTACGGATATCATGCGCGGNCGGCCTTTCGATTTTATCAGGACAAACGCCGCNAATTTTTTAAATATGCTGCAGAATGAGCATCCNAAAACAATTGCCTATGTTTTATGCGCGCTCAATCCGGGAAAAGCCGCTATNATGNTGCAATTTNTGCCNNCTTATCTTCAGTGCGACGCNGCGCGGCGCATTGCGAAGATCGATAACAACAGCGACGAAATCCGCCGTATAGAAAAAAGCCTTTCAATCTTATTCGGCAAAGACTGCCCTGTTATAGGCGGCGTAGAAAAACTCGCAGAGCTTTTACTGCTTACAGACAGGCGGGAAACATCTGAAACTATAATGGATTACCTTGAAAATACGGATCCCGAATTAGTTCCATTAATTAAAGAAAACTTATTCTCCTTTGATGACATTGAAATGTTGAGCGATATTGCTGTTCAGAAAGTATTCCGCGGAGTTGACTCAGGCGAACTTGCCAAAGCGCTTAAAAACACGAATGAAATAATGCAGGAAAAATGTTTCAGGAATATGTCAAGAAGAGCCGCTGTAATGCTTAAAGAAGAAATTGAATGTATGAGAGGCGTAAGCGATGATGAATGTATGCAAGCGCAGAAAAAAATAGTTTCTATTATCCGTCATCTGGAAGAAATGGGAGAAATTATCCTTGCCCGTTACGGCGATGATGAATTTGTTGTATAGGAGAGCAATATGAAGCATCTGGAACAAACAATATTAAAAGCAATCGCTTTATCGGAAAAAACCAGGCGCGAAGGGCTTCTGGCTGCCGAAGATGAACTGTACGATCTTGACGAAAGCGGCCTTGATATTCTCAGTTACGGTATGAGGCTTGCGGTTGACGGCACAGATTCACAACTAATCGAAAAAATTTTAACCAACATGATCAGCCGGGAAAATGATGAGAAAGCCAAGCTGTTAAAAATAATTCAAAAGGAAGCTGTCCTTTGTATTCAGTGCGGATATAATACCCGCATCCTCGCGTTCAAATTATTATCATATCTTGAAGAAAACGAAAGCCGCGTTATAGAAGGTAAAATTTTATCTGACGACATTTTTATTGACGACCTTGACAGTGATGACGCGGAAAATATCCCGCTTCCTTCGCCTGTAATACTTATGGATAAAGATGAATTTTTAAGCCAGGCGGCGGCTACGATCAAGCTGGTATATAGTTTCTCTAACAAAGCAAGGCGCGAAGGACTTCTGTCTCTGGAAGACGAGCTTGAAGATTTAGATGATGAATTTTTAAAAATGGGATTGCGCCTTGTAGTGGACGGAACAGACAGC
>WQTB01000285.1 GCA_009786495.1 Treponema sp. | reverse complement strand
CCCGGTTTGAATACAGGGAATGAATGATAAGGTGCAAAAGACGGCTGACTTCTGTTTGAAATTGGTGCTGTGCCATGAAGGGCTCCTAAATAAATTAATTTGTGTCATTCATTTTATAAAACAGGTCAAAAAATGTCAAATACAGCTTTCTTATTGATCGATCTTTAGTATCCATTTTGTAATATCATCCTGGGGGAGATATGTCTGTTGTTTTATCTGGTTATGAGTCATATCCGCGTAATAATAAAAATCGAAAGGTTTGTTTTTATAATTGTTTTCCATTTGTTGAGTTGATTCTACCGGTACGACAGTATCCAGATTGCCGTGTATGAATAAAACCGGAATGTTTATTTTTTCGTAATATTCAGAAAGCTTTAGATGCGCAATGCCCGTATACCATTTATATGTCATCGGGCTGCTCATAAAAAAATCGGCGGATTCCGGACGCTGAGTCTGGAAAGTCCGTATCCATGTTTCATAAAAGTTTTGAAGATTCGCCTTGTCGTCTCTTGATAACGGCTGTGACGCGAATGATTTTTCGTTCCTTGACAATTTATCCAGCAGTACCTGCTGCTGTTCAAAATATGTAAGCCCGCCGCCGCCTGAATCCGAGACAAGCGCCGTAATATTAAAACTGTTAAGGCGCGAATACAATAACGGCAGCAGGAAAGCGCCTTCTTCCGCGCCGTAAATAATTACCGATTTATAATTATTAATTGACAGATATTCTGATATAACGCTGTAATAATTTTCCGCCAGATTTTCCACCGTGTACCGCTGTCTTTCATTTACATCCAGCCCGTATAACGCGCCGATTTCCCTGTCAAATTTTTCCGGAATAAAGAAAGAATATTTTTCAAACAATTCGCCGCCGGTTAAAAAAACGTCAATTAACTTGCCGCTCCACTTTCTTTCTATCGCGGAGCCCCAGCTGGACGGACCCATGTAAATGATCAGTTTGTCTGAAGAATTGTTTTTAATTTCGTACCCTTTGCCGCCTGAAAAATACAGCTCATTAAAATCCGGGTATTGAGAAAAATGAGTGTTTTTTATCGAGTTTATCAACCCCTGCATCTGGAAAGCGGTCAGCTCAATTTGATTCTTCGGCGATACCATGTAAACCAGAAAACTCGCGAAGAGAATAATGCCCGTAGCTACAGAGATTGAAATAAAATCAATGCTTTTCTTTTTGGTCATACTTTGATCCATTGTATCATAAATGGATATATAAAGCAAAATAATAACCAAAAGCCTTAATTATTATGGTATTATAAAATGAATTTACAAATTTAAAGGAGTTTTTATGAGCGCGCCCATTTGTATCGCTAAAAATACAGAACTGGAAGATGTGGCAATACTGCCTGAAATGCTGAACCGTCACGGTCTTATTACAGGCGCTACAGGAACGGGGAAAACCGTAACCCTTCAGAAAATGGCGGAAGCTTTTTCGTCGGCGGGAATACCTGTGTTTGTGGCTGATGTTAAAGGCGATCTGTCGGGCGTGTGCGCGGCAGCGGTTCCCGGCGATAAACTTAACGCAAGGCTTGAAAAAATAAAAGTGACNGACTGGGAGCCGCGCGCGAACCCTGCTGTTTTCTGGGATGTTTTCGGCGAGAAGGGACACCCTATACGCGCTACAATTTCCGACATGGGNCCGCTGCTTTTGTCCCGCCTTTTAAATCTGAGCGACGCGCAGACAGGCGTTTTNCAGATTATTTTTAAAATCGCGGATGATAACGATATGCTGTTACTCGACATGAAAGATCTGCGNGCGATGACGCAATATGTGGGCGATCACGCAGGCAGNTTTAAAACAGAGTACGGAAATGTTACGACAGCTTCGATTGGATCGATACAGCGCGGGCTGCTCACGCTTGACGAACAGGGCGCGTCAAACTTTTTCGGCGAGCCGATGCTCGATATTATGGATTTTATCAGGACGGATTCTTCAGGAAAAGGAGTTGTAAATGTTCTTGCCGCGGACAAACTTTTTAATATGCCAAAGTTATATTCAATAACGCTTTTGTGGATGTTATCTGAACTTTTTGAAGCAATGCCGGAAATCGGCGATATGCCGAAGCCGAAACTTGTGTTCTTTTTCGACGAAGCGCATCTTCTTTTCGCGGACGCTCCGCCCGTGCTGCTTGAACGGATCGAAAGAGTTGTGCGCCTGATTCGATCCAAAGGAGTCGGCATTTATTTTGTTACGCAAAATCCCCTTGATATTCCCGACAAAGTTCTGGGTCAGCTTGGAAACCGCGTGCAGCACGCGCTGCGCGCTTTTACGCCGAAGGATCAAAAAGCCGTAAAAACCGCGGCGCAGACAATGAGAGCCAACCCCGCCTTTGACACAGAAAAGGCGATTCAGGAGCTCGGCACAGGCGAAGCGCTGATTTCTTTCCTTGACGAAAAAGGCAGCCCGTCAATCGTGCAAAAAAGTTCCGTGATAGCCCCCGGATCAAGACTTGGACCTGTCACACCTGCCGAGCAGGATAATCTGATAAAACAATCGATATTCTACGGAAGATACGAAAGAGCGGTTGACAGGGAGTCCGCGTACGAGATATTGAAAAACCG
>WQTB01000284.1 GCA_009786495.1 Treponema sp. | reverse complement strand
GGCCGTTTTGTTCCGCTGTTGTATTTATACTGCTTGTCAAGACATTTGGGGCAGATGATGTTATCGGCTTTTTTACCCATAAACACTCCGCAGCGCGGGCAGCAATTTTTTGCCTTTCGCAGCTCGTACCGTTCCCTTCTTGTTTCCTGTATGCTCTCTGATGAATCTCTGTTATAGTTCCTGAAGTATTCACGGCAGTCATCGCAATTAATATAAGGACTTGATTTCTTGACCTTATTTCCGCACCGGGGGCATAATCCGGTTTTCTTTCTTTTCTGATATACTTTTTTTCTTTCCGCTGGTTCTGCTGGCATGTTAAATATATTAGCAAAAAAACGGTTATTATGCAAGAGTTAAATGTCAGGAATTGAATTTATTTCCATAATTATTAATAATGTTATTCCAAGGAGACTGTATGATAATTGCNTTAAANCCGGGCGTTGATATAGAAGATATTAAAAAGCTGACTGCNGATCTTGAAAATTTNGGCGTGAAGGTTGACGCTTCCAGGGGTTCATCGCAGATTGTTCTCGGGCTTGTAGGCGACACTACGGTTATAAACGATGAAGCGTTACGGGCTAACCGGCTTGTAGAAAGAGTGATCCGCGTGCAGGAGCCTTATAAACGGGCTAACCGCATTTTTCATCCTTTGGATACTGTGCTTGAATTTAAGCGTGAGAAAAAAACAGCGGTAATCGGCGGCGGTTCCTTTGCCGTAATCGCGGGGCCATGCTCTGTGGAAAGCCGCGAGCAGCTTGTTGCTGTCGCCGAAGCTGTTAAAAAATCAGGAGCGGCTTTTCTTCGCGGCGGAGCGTTTAAACCGCGGACAAGCCCTTACAGTTTTCAGGGGATGGGCTGCGAAGGAATCGATCTGTTAGTTGAAGCGAAAAAAGAAACTGATCTTCCGGTTGTCACAGAATTAATGGAAATAAGCCAGCTTGAATTATTTGAAGACGTCGACATGATTCAGGTGGGCGCAAGAAATATGCAGAACTTCAATCTGCTGAAAGAGCTTGGCAGAAGCAGAAAACCGATCCTTCTAAAGCGCGGAATGGCTTCCACAATGACCGAGCTTTTGATGGCGGCCGAATACATCATGGCGGGCGGGAACAGTCAGATTGTTTTATGCGAGCGCGGAATCCGCGGCTTTGACAACTTTACACGTAACATTCTTGATCTTGCGATTATTCCCGCCCTTAAGAAAAAGACGCATCTTCCCGTGATTGTCGATCCGAGCCACGCGACAGGGCTTTCATGGATGGTTCCCGCGATGTCAAAAGCCGCGATTGCCGCAGGCGCTGACGGCATAATCGTCGAAGTTCACAATGATCCTGAACACGCGTTATGTGACGGCGAGCAGTCTTTAATGCCCGGNCAGTTTGATAATCTTATGAATACCCTTCGCAGGTACGCCGAAATCGAAGGAAAAGTGATATAAAGAAAAANTTTATGCAAAAAAATNTTGAAGATTGCAATATCGGCATTGCGGGGCTTGGCTTNATGGGCGGCGCGATCGCGAAGGCGTTAAGGACGCAATGCGGCATCGCGCCGCAGAANCTTTTTGTCTGCGACAAAGACAGCGAAACGCTGGACGCGGCGCGGCAGGCGGATCTTGCCTGTAAATGTTTTGACGCTGACAGCGCGGGCGAAATGCTTGCATTATGTGACATTGTTTTTTTATGTTTGAATCCGTCTTTGGCGATTCGCTTTCTGGATCGATGGAAGGACGCTTTTAAAAACGGATGCCTTGTCACTGATATCGCAGGAACAAAGGAGAGCATAGCGAAAGCCGCCGGAGAATTCTGCGAGTACAGAAAATCAAGCGGTATCGATTTTATTCCCGGGCATCCGATGGCAGGCGCGGAAAAAAGCGGCTTTAACAATTCGCATCTTTGCAATTTCAGCGGAAAAAATTATATTCTTACGCCGATTGCGCATAACAAACCGGAAAACATCGAATTTTTAAAAAAAATAATCACGCGTATGGGGTTTTCGCGCATTACGCAGGTAACGCCTGCCGAGCATGACCGCAAAATCGCGTTTACAAGCCAGCTCTGCCATGTGATAGCCGCGGCTCTTGTCGGCTGTGAAAGCGATACAGAAATCACGCGCTTCGGCGGCGGCAGTTTTGAAGACCTTACGCGTATCGCGATGTTAAACGCTCCCATGTGGACGGAACTTTTTCTTGAAAACCGCGGCGCACTGCTTGCGCGTATCGATCAGTTTGAAAACAGCATGAATGAGCTTAAGATATTGATTAATGACTGCCAATCCGCAGAACTTGAAAAAAAACTGGCGCTTGTCAGGGAACGCAGGATCGCAATGAACAAAGGGCAGCAGGAAAAACGTTAACCTGTTATAATATAAAATTTTCGATAATCTTCTGTCCGTCCGGCGTAAGTATCGACTCAGGATGGAACTGAAGGCCGTAAACCGGATACTCTTTGTGGCACACCGCCATTATTTCATTTTCATTATCCTGAGTCCACGCCGTTACATTTAACGTTTCAGGCAGCGTCGATTTTATCCCCGCAAGCGAATGATAACGCGCGGCTTTTATTACCTGCGGCAGGCCTTTAAACAAAGAGTTCTC
>WQTB01000283.1 GCA_009786495.1 Treponema sp. | reverse complement strand
AAACCCGCGCCTTGAATTTTACGCGCTCAGGATCGATCTTGACGCGCCCGGCGTCGGGATTGTCGTAAGAGCCGGCGCGCAGGACGCAAACGGCGCGTCAAGCGTTAAGGTTTCCAGCTTTGTGCGCGGCAACAATCTTGCCGCCGGCATCAATACAGTTCCGTTCAATATAAATACCACTGCGGAAGGCCAGCCGATTCAAAATATTGGCATTGTAATTTCTGACGGCGTAACNCTCTCCCCCGCCAACCGCCGTTATGACGCGCTTGTTTTTTACAAAAAAGAAAACCCTGAAGCGGTCAGNGCGGCGGTTGTCAGGCAGTCTTCAATTCAGGATTCGGCGGAATANATCGAAAACGCGGTNGGTGGTTTTCATCAGATACTTGTAAACGGNATGATCGCGCAGAACAGCGAAACGCGGCATCCGCGCAGCGCGGCGGGTATATCGCAGGACGGCAGATTCCTTGTTCTGCTTGTTGTTGACGGCAGAAGAACAGCCAGCGCGGGCAGCACAGAAGAAGAAACCGCNGCGATCCTTAAAGCGCTTGGTTCACATAACGGAATAAATTTTGACGGCGGCGGCTCAAGCGCGCTCGCGATGCGCTACCCTGACGGAAATGTCAGCGTGGTAAACACGCCTGTTCACGGCATGATCCCCGGGCAGGAAAGGGCTGTCGCGGGCTGCCTTGGAATAAGCCTGCGTTAAAAATTAAAGTCTCTTTACAAACTTCAACAAAAAATTAATAGGGAACATTGTAATGAAAAATATTATCAAATTGATTTTGACATTTCTTGCGGCGGCTGTTTGCTTCGGCTGCGTAACCGCACAGCGCGCGCATAACAATGATTTTTCATTGAACAACACATTATCGATTTTCCTTTTAAAAAACGAAAGCGGNCGTTCCTTCTGCATACCGGTTCANTACATNGGCGATTACCAGATACAAAGTTTCCGGTTTGAAAGCGGTTTTATCATAATAGGCGGCTATGAAATTTTATTAAATAAAGACGAAGTGANTATTTCCGTATACCTTAACGAATCAGCGGATGATTACGGAAATTATACAGGCGGCTTTAACCNGATATATTCGGAAGAAAACGGAAAAGTTTTNATGTCAAAAATGAACGAACCGCTTNCGGCAAAGCAGGAATCCGCTTATATGTTTAATCAATATAATATTTTTATAGAAAGACCCCTTACAGATGACGAATATTTAAAAATTTNAGGTGAATATGAAAAAGGAAACATCGCGTCAAGATTTGGCATTGAGTACGATCTTGTTATCAGCAATGANCCGCAAGAANGCGGAATGGGAATAACGGGAATATATGACGACTTTGANCTTTACAAAGGNGCCGCGATNGACCCGGCGTGGTATCCGCCGAATCTGGGATTCTTTAAGGAAAAATATTTATATTCAGCGGATTAATCTTTCCACGGAAAAATAAAATTTCTGAATGTGCGCGAGCCTGTTCTTTCACGCTCTTCAATTAAAAGCGCATCCCAGGGAATTTTACGGCGGTCCGCTTCGGGGTTTTCTTCAAGGTAGTCGTATTTTAAAAGACGCAGGCGAAGCGCTTCGTCAAGGTAAAGAAGAATGCCCGCGGGGCCGGGAAACATAAAAGCGAAAAACACAGAAAGCACAAGCGCGACCAGATTGTTGATTATCATGAAAAACGCAAGACCTGTATTATCAAGACAGATTAACATGCTCTTTTTAAGGCTTTTAGAAATGCCGGGCCCCAGCCTGATTGTAACAGTGAAATAAAACTGAAAAGACAGCAGCGCAAAAATCGCAGACCAGAAAATAACAGCGGCAAGCGCAAGACCCAAAAGCGGCGATTCAAAACTTAAATAAAACGGGATAATAATTGTAATAATTAAAAAAAGAATAAACACAAATAAACCCATAACAAGGCCGGCTGGCCACGCGGTTTTAAAAGCTCTTAAAAATTCCTTAAAGGTAAAAGTGCTGTATTCGGAAATTGATCTAACAACACGGGAAGCCGCCGAAAGATAGACTGCGCAAATAAGAATCCCGACGGCTGTAAGCGAAATATCAAGGATGAATGAATCGGTAAACAAAGCGCCCAGCCTGGGAAGAAAAACAGGAATCGCGGAACAGGCAAAGAAACCAAGATTGAGTACGACAATCTTAAAAAGATTATCCCATAAATCATAAAAGGATTTTTTTATAAGGAAACCAATCATGCTCCAATGATAATGATGTTACACAAATTATTCAATAGCGCGGCGGAACGCGGGCGGCCTTTTTCTTTGCGGAATTTGCCCGTAATTGTTCCGGTTGTGCATCGTTATTTTTATCAATATAATAGAAGAATGATGAATATTTTATATCAGGCGGCGCTTCCATGATCGTGATGAAATTCGGCGGAAGCTCCGTTGCGGACGCGGATCGTATACGCCATGTTGCGGAAATTGTAAATCGCAGCTTGCGAAAAAACCTGTGCTTGTTTTGTCGGCAATGGGAGATACAACGGATCATCTTCTTGAAGCGGGAGACATTGCGTTAAAGGAAGGAAGAGCGGAAATCAGGCATGTTGATAAACTGCATCAGGATACCATGAAAAAACT
>WQTB01000282.1 GCA_009786495.1 Treponema sp. | reverse complement strand
CTGGTGCAGTCTTTATAAAAACCGGTATCTTGCGTGAAACAATTTATCCTTAACAGCGAGCCTGAAAAAGACGGTTCTGTTATTCTTCAAGGCAATGATTATCATTATCTTGTCCGTGTAAGGCGGCTTGCAGCCGGTGAAATTTTTCCCGCGCTTCTTCCCGGCGGCGAAGAAACATTGATTCAAATAGTTTCGGTTAACGGCGGCGTATTAAAAGGAAAATGTATAGAAAGTTCCGTTAATAATTCTGTTTCATTTACGCCGCCTGGCCGCTGCGAAAAACCTTCGTTAAAAATCCCGCCGATAATTTTATTTCAGGCGCTGCCAAAAAGCGACAAGATGGATTTGATTGTCCGTCAGGCGGCGGAAGGCGGCATAACAGAAATTGTTCCGTTTGTGTCGGATTATTCTGTCGCTAAAATTAATACCGAAGGAAAGAAGATTTCAAGGTGGGAGCGGATAATAAAAGAAGCCAGACAGCAGAGCGGCTCAGGAATTTCTACAGCGCTTCGCAGTCCTATGCNTTTGAATGATCTTTTTAATNANTGGCATGAATTAAAAAACAATGGGGCGTTAGGCATTTTTTTTCATCATTTGGTACTTGAACAGAAAAGCCTTCATGAGTATCTTAATAATAATCCCTGTATTGTTGTATTAGCGGTTGGACCGGAAGGGGGTTTTTCAGAAAGAGAGGTTTCTCTGTTTCTTGAAAATGATTTTAAGCCTTTAACTCTTGGGGATACAATTTTACGGACAGAAACAGCCGCTCTTTATTGTTCGGCTGCTATCCGTGTTTTATTATTGGAGAAGGATTCGTGGGAACAAAAAAGAACTTGACTGAAGAAAGCGAACANATAAACGAAGTCCCAAAACCGCAGAGAATTACATTCCTGAAAGTTCCGGTTGATATTGTNGCGCCCGATCAGCTTGGTTCNCTGGTATACGATCTNTTAAAAGACAAAAAAGAACATAACATTGTGCTTCTTTCCCTTTGGGATATGCTGCGCGCCAGAAGAAACAATGAATACCGCGCTTATGTAAAAAACGCGGCTTATGTCATCCCGATTTCCAAAAGCCTAATAAGCGGCATTAAATTTCTGACAGGGGTTAAAGCGCACAGGTACATGCCTTTTGATTTTATCGTCAGCATGCTTACCATTCTGGAAAACCGCGAATTTACCTGTTATCTGCTTGGCGGGAAACGCAGCATCCTTTTAAAAACAGAACAAAACATCCGGCAGACCTTTCCAAAACTTCGCGTAGTAGGAAGGTTTCCCGGTTATTTTAAACGTCATGAAGAAGGTACGATCATTCAGGCGATAAAAAAAGCGTCGCCTTCGCTTTTGCTTGCAGGCAGGGGCATTCGCGGCAAGGAAAAGTGGATATCCAGGAACAATACCACACTTGGCGAAGGCATGAGATTGTGGTGCAGTGATATTTTTGATGTATTTGCCGAAAAGAAAAAACATCCTTCGCGCGCCGCTTTTAATTCAGGGCTTGAATGGATAGGTTACTGTTTTCAAAGCCCGTATAAATTCTTAAGGATTTTTCCCTACATAGGCTATAAGTTCATGCTGCTTTTTAATAAATTATTTGTTAAATGATCGTTTTTTAAAACACAAAATAATTTAAAAATATTTTACTGATACATAATAATGTATGGCCGTGGATTTAAATTGTATACATCCCGCGGCGACATTATGGGATTATCAAAACCTGCGCCGGGTATTCCAAGATTGTAAAATAATTTAAAGGCTTTTATCGGCATGTTTGTCGCCTGCGCGTTAAAAGCGTATGTGCTTAATTTCATACTTGGCGATCCGATGCCGTCCATACAGTGTATTAATCTTACCCTGTTAAAGTTGGTTCTTATGCCCATCCTGTTTGTTATCATTCCGGCGTTAAACTGATGTATCACAAGATAACGCTCGCCGGGAATATTATTTTCTATAATATATTCTTCCATTACCTGCTGCGCCCTGTTTATTTCATCAGCGGCGACTACACCGAACACTTCCATCGGCCTGTCAGTGCGCCATTCAGGATCGAGCGCAAGGTGCACATTCGGATATCGAAGATACGGCAGCATCCTTCTAAGCGAATCAATCGGGTCGTAACGGCCAATCTGATGATCGATAAAAATTAAAATATCGTGCCTTAAACCATAATCGATATAACGCATCAGGACATCATGATTGATTATTCCTATTTCCCCTGCCGGCCAGACAGTTCCGAAGATAAGATAAAAGGCCTTGCGAATTTTTTTGCCGCCGCTTACAGCTTCATATTCCGCGGCTACTGCTGTCAGCAGTTGATCAAGTTCTTCTATGGAGTGGCGGCCTAAAATCCCCATGTTTCGCGAAGCGGGATGGCCGTAATACGCAAGAATATCGTTATTTAAAAGAAACGATACCTGATACGATGTCATTTGTCTGCGGATTTCAATTTCTTCTTCTGTGTAAACCCAGTAAGGTCTTGAATTTTCCGCTCTTTTCCAGTTGTTGATTGTGTCTGTAAAAAGCATATGCGGAAAAACCGGCGCGCTTTTATTAAAAATATTTATATCAGGCATATCAGACGACGCATAAGCCTGAACGGCAAAACATAAAA
>WQTB01000281.1 GCA_009786495.1 Treponema sp. | reverse complement strand
GATTACTTCATCTGCCGATACGTCAAGAAGGTCTGCGAATATTTTTTTTACTTCGGGGATGCCGTCAATCCCGCCGTAATTTCTGCAGTCGGTTCCGTTTAGAGCCTTGTAATCATCTTTGCCAAGGCATGTAAGCATATCGTTGCATAACGCAAGCTGTTCGTCGGAAGGAACTCCCCTTGTCATGTTGAGCTTTTTGCCTTTTTCTTTGTGTTTGTTAAAATTTGATTCCAGTCCTTTCTTTAACGCGGTTAATTCCGCTTTTGTCATTTGTGAATATTGTTTCATCTCATTTTCCCTGAGATTACATTACACTTTATAAAGACTTTCGCCAATAGGATTTTTAACGTACAGGAAAAGAATCAAAGCCCGCGCTTTTAAGCTGGGCGATTGTGCGGTTTTGATCAGGGCCGGAAGGAACAGTGACAGCCCACATTTCATTTCCGCTAACATTACGCGTCTCGATGGAAGCAGAAAAACCCGCCTGTTTTAATCTTGCTTCCTGCGCCTGCGCGTTTGCCAAACGGCTGAAAATTCCTGTCTGCAGTCTTGCAGCTGTCAGCTGCGATGATGATGATGATGATGAAGGCTGTGCGCTTACAGCGGAAACCGCGGCGGTGTCGTTTTCAGCTAATGAAAGCGAATCAAGCCCGCTTGCGAAAAGCCAGAAAGGGCTTGGCATAATAACAACCGAAGAAGCGCCGCGCGCAATCCTTCCTTCAGGCGTATTCGGGAATTCATTTACAAGACGCATCTTCCATCTTTCTTTAGAAGCGCCGTCTGATATTTTCCAAAGCGTAAAAATAATTTCCGCTTTTAACTCGGCGTATTCAGGATTGTCGGCAAACGATCCGAGTTCGCCGTGATCGCCTGTGACAATCGCCCTGATACTTGCGTCAAGAAAACGCGCGCGCGGATATCTTGATAATAACGGCACAAGCGCCGCCGCCGCTCTATCAAACTCGCCCATCGCGGCAAGACAATACGCGCAGGATAAAAGCGCGATGTCGTCTACCCTGCCGGGAACCGCAGCGGCGGCTTCAAGCCAGCTTCGCGCCGCGCCTTCGATGTCGCCTGACAGCTGGCGGACTCTCGCAAGACGGACAAGGGCTGCGTGTTTATCCGCGGCTGATATTCCCTGCCTTGCGATTTCTCTTTCGATGCTTTGAATCTCAGCTGTCAGAGCTACTCCCGACTGCGCGAAAATATTTAAAGGCGCGAACACAGAAATAAAAGCAATTAATAATACTGTGATAATTAAATAACGCCTTGCGGGTCTTATCATTTTTTGCCGCCAAGCCTTTTTGCGAAAAATCTTTTTTTTGCTTCAGTGGCGTCATTTTTTATTTTCTCGTNAGGTTCAATCGTTACAGTCTGCTCCGGCTGCAACGGCTCGGGAGATTCGTTNGCTTCGGTATTGGGGTTATGGTGTTTTTTTCTGTATCTTCTTAGTATCAGGAAAAAAAGCGGGATGGAAAANAAAAGCCCCATAACAAACGAAACAAAAATTGTAATAAATATCGGGACATCCGTTAACTCTGTAAAACCGAAACTAATGTTATGTCTGTTATCAAGGTTAAATGTAATAAATACAAGAAAAACCGCGAAAACAATAATCATAATAATCAAACGCCAGGGCATATATTTCTCCTTAAATAATAATTAAATCCTTTGCTCTGAATGTGTTCCCCTTTACCGACGAAAGCGTTATTTTCGCAAAACGCCCAATCATTGACCTGCTGCCGGGAACCGCGGCCATTTCGTCTTTTTCAGTCCTCGTTATTAATTCATCGGCATTTTTTCTGGAAATTCCTTCTATTAAAACAGTTTCTGCGCTTCCAATNCGGCTTTTTAATAGAATTCCTGTGTGTTTTTTCTGAAGATTTATCACCCTGGACAATCTTTCTTTTTTAACGCCGTCGTCAATTCTTCCGGGAAGATCAAAAGCCTTTGTGCCTTCGCGGGGATTAAAATGGTACATATAAGAATAAAGGAATCTGATTTCTTCCATTAGACCGAGAGTCTCCTTAAAATCATCTTCTGTTTCACCCGGAAAGCCGGTAAGAATATCCGTTGAAAGCGTAATGCCCGGCATCGCGGCGCGGATATTGCCGGCCAGTTCAATGAACTGCCGCGATGTATAGCCACGGTTCATCGCCTTTAAAACCGCGTCTGAGCCGCTTTGGACAGGCAGGTGAATATGGCGGCAAAAAACACTGTTTTGCGCAAGAACTTCGACAGTTTTTTGGGAAAAGTTCGCGGGATTCGCGGAAAGAAAGCGAATCCATTTTACGCCGCTTTTTTCCGCTTCCTTCGCGATTATTTTTAAAAGCCCGCTGAAATCCGTATCATCTTTTTCCCAGAAGTAACTATTTACATTCTGCCCAAGCAGGGTGACTTCACGCACTCCCCTTTCACTCACAACGCGTATTTCATTTAAAATATTTTCAGGGTCGCGCGAAACTTCCCTGCCGCGGACATAGGGAACAATGCAGTACGCGCAAAAGCGGTTACAGCCGTGCATGATTGGGACATAGCTACGGAACTGTCCTTCTTTTTCAAGGTGAGACCGCGAAAAAGAAAACACCGCGTTTTCGTTTACATCAAGTT
>WQTB01000280.1 GCA_009786495.1 Treponema sp. | reverse complement strand
ATGCGCTTGAACATTTCCTTTATGTAGCCGATTGTCGCTTCCGTGATTTTTTCCATAAGCGCGTGAACTTCGTCGGGGAAAATCAATGTCGCTTCGATAAANCCGGTGTATTCCCAAATTAAAGACGCGCTGACAAGCGGCGANGGAACATTTACGACACGCAGCGGAATTTTTGATTTTGCCTGCAAAGCTTCGACATGCTTCCATGCCTGNTCAAAATACGGATTGTTGACAGGGTCGGGAACTTTTANTTTATAGACATCGTCNGCGTTTTCTTCGCGGATTAAACATTCAACCCAGGGGTCGGCTTCGTCGTTGGTTTTGCACTGGCANCCGAAAGCNCCCGCGATTATGTTGATTCCCTGATTCGGCTTGATGTTCGCAAAACCATAGTCGTAAACGCCTTCCCTTTTTTTCGCGTGATCTTCCGCCCATTNAATTTCAGNTTCTGGGTTATTATAAAATTTTTTAGTCGCCATGTGCATCGGGCCGACTTCGATAACAAACGGCACTTCATCAAGCCCGCCTTTGGGNNTGCTTCCTTCCATCCGCCAATTCGCTTCTATCAATTTTTTCTTTGTTTCTACATCCANTATTTCGGGCATTTTATTCTCCTGCCTGAATTATAACACGGATAAATAAAAGCAAAAAGTTGCNGGNAAAGCGTTTTTTTTCTTGCGGGNAGACGCAAAATCAGCGTATAATATATTAGTAATAAAGCAGAAAAGGAGNTTATCATGGATCAAAAAGTTGACGTATTAAAAAAAATTGATAGTAAACAGGTTAACAAATTTAAGGATAAAAGCATTCAGCATAATATATCCACTAAAATAGAATTTAATATANATATAGCCGGCACCGATTTTAATGATTTTGAAGANGCTTTAATTCACGCGTATAGATGCGGATTGGCGGCCATGAGTTCTGATCAGACCAAAAAAACCAAAGAAGGCAAAAGCGCGGTTGATCAGGATGAGCTTTATAATTTGCTAAGGAAAGGTCATTCTATACAGCATAAAGCGGATTTCCTGCGGGAGATAGCAAAAGAATGGTTTCCGATAGAGCTTCATGAAGAAAAGAAAATAAAGACAGTTCATCTTGAATTAATTGAACTGGCTAACTATTTAGAAAAATAAAAAGCAGCAGAAACCGTTTAATTTCTATGCATTCGCTTTTTAAAAAAATCACCGGGGATAATCCGGTAACTTCCCGTTATGTCGCGGACGGACTTCTTGCGGCAAGCGCGGTAAATATCGCCAATAATAATTATAGTCTTTTCGCAGTGCGTCTCGGCGCAAGCGATTTTCAGCTGAGTCTTGTAAATTTTCTGCCGCATATTTTTACTTTGCTTGTTTTGATTCCNGGCGGTCTTTTAATGGACAGTCTGCATAATAAAAAACGCATTGTAATAGTAATGATGATCGCGGTAATGTTCGGATACCTNNTGTGCGCGNTATCGCCTTTCGCCGCTTCGAAATCGATTCAATTTTTTCTCGGCTCGCTCGCTCTGGCAGGAACCGCGGTGGCTCTTTACAATATCGCGTGGCAGTCGTTTTTTCCCGGCGTAGTAAGCCTTGAAAAACGCAATCATGTGCTGACACTGCGGACGCGCGTGACTTTATTCGTCAGCATGATAACGCCGGTTCTTGTGGGACTGGTTCTTACAAATATTTTAACCGTGGACAATAAAATTATTGCGCATCAGTCATTTTTCGCATGCGCCTTATTATTGTTTTTTTTCGCGGCTTTAAATTTCAGAAAATTCAAACCGGCGCTTCCGGCGAAGCTTCCTGCGGCGCAGCAAACTGAGCCTGCGCGCGTTACANTAGCNGGATTCAAAAAAGCGGGAACGCACCTTCTGCATAATAAGCCNTTTATACTTTTTACGATAACCGCGCTGTTTTTTTACATGACATGGCATTTTGACTGGACTTTATATTTTATCGGACAGGTGAATTANTTAAAAATGAANGAGTTNCAAATCGGGCTTGTCCATCTGGGAGCCGCGGCGATTCAGCTTTTAACATTAAAATTCTGGAGCCGCAATAATGAGAAACANGGCGTTGTGCTGCCTTTCACATTCGGCATTTTGGGATTAAGCCTGTGCCCGGTTATCATGATTGTGTCCGTTAGTTTATCGATGCCGTCTGTTCCGTATCTGTTTATTGTNCTTCATACAATCGCGCATATACCTTTTTGCGTTATCACCCTGAACATATTCCAGTGCGTCCTTCTTGTTACAGAAAACGAAAACCGCAGNTTTTATATATCTGTNTTTACAAGTTTGATCTGTCTGTCCAACGCAGTCATGCCTGTAGCGGGCGTAGCGCTCTATCATTTACTTGGCGTAAACATTGACGGATTCAGATACACCTTTGCGGTTATTTTTATACTGCGCATNATCGCCGCGCTCTTATGGCTGTTATGGTGGAAAAAAACAAGGTGANCGGCGCTTTGTAAAACAANTACGTTTTACTTTGACCAATCCTCTATTTTTAATTCATTTATTCTTTCAAATTCTTTTGTTTTATTTGTCACTAATGTCATTTTTAATGATTTTGCATGCGCTCCTATTAACATATCAAATGGTCCTATTAAACATTTCCTATCCTTTAAATCCTTTTTTAT
>WQTB01000279.1 GCA_009786495.1 Treponema sp. | reverse complement strand
ACATACGCTCCTGAAACCGGCGGGATCATCGTGGAAGACGCGAATGATGTGAGCCGCGCCGCAGCCGCTTTTAAAAAAGGCGAATGTTCATTTGTTTTTTCTGCGCTTGAAATGGGCAAGGACGAAACGCGCGCGCTTGAAGAAAGTTACGCCGCCGCCGGAATTCCTGTTGTCTCAAACGCATCGGCTCACCGCTGGACGCCGGATGTGCCTGTTTTAATCGCTGAAATAAATCCTGAACACACAGACATCATTCCGGCGCAGAAAAAAGCGCGCGGATGGGATCGCGGATTTATCGCCGTTAAACCAAACTGTTCGATACAGAGTTATATGAAACCGCTTCACGCTCTTGCGCTTGCAGGTTATAAGGCGCAGAAGATAATTGTCTCGACAATGCAGGCNGTTTCCGGGGCAGGGTATCCGGGCGTTCCAAGCCTNGACATGATCGATAATATTATTCCGTACATCGGCGGCGAAGAAGAAAAATCTGAAAAAGAGCCGTTAAAAATTTTCGGTTCGATAGAAAACGGCTTTTTNAAAAACGCGGAACTTCCGAGAATTTCCGCGCATTGCAACAGGGTGCCTGTTACGGACGGACATACCGCCTGTGTTTCGCTTGAGTTTGCNGGAAAGAAGCCTTCNTCNATGGAAGAAATAAAAAAAATCTGGACAGCGTACAAAGGCCTGCCGCAGGAAGCAAACCTTCCTTCCGCGCCGAAACAGCCTGTTATTTACCGCGAAGAAGATAACCGTCCGCAGCCGCGCAAAGACCGCGACACGGACAAGGCGATGGCTGTCGTTGTCGGGCGGCTTCGTCCCTGNAATGTGTTTGACATCCGTTTTACCGCGCTTTCGCATAACACTGTGCGCGGAGCGGCNGGCGGCGGAATCCTGAACGCGGAGCTTTTAAAGTATAAAGGCTACTTAAGCTGACGTTAAAAAGGAAGCAGAAATGAGCGAAAAATATTTTCCGCTGGATAAAGAAACGCTGGAAAAGGTTACGCGTCAGTACCCGACGCCGTTTTATATTTATGACGAAAAGGCGATTATCGATAATGTCCGGAAAATTAAATCGGCGTTTTCGGTTTTTCCTTCATATAAAAATCATTTTGCGGTAAAGGCGCTTCCGAATCCGTATATTTTAAAAATTCTCGCCGCTGAAGGTTTCGGCGCCGACTGCGCGAGCCTTCCCGAACTTCTGTTAGCTGAAATTGCGGGCATGAAGGGCGAAGACATAATGCTTACTTCAAACGAAACGCCCACAAAGGAATATGCGGCGGCAAAGAGCATGGGCGCTGTTATCAATCTTGATGATTTTACGCATATCGAATTTCTTGAAAAAACCGCCGGTTTGCCGCAGCTTATTTCCATGCGTTTTAATCCCGGCCCGCTTAAAGAAGGAAACGCGATAATCGGCAAGCCGGAAGAGGCAAAGTACGGCTTCACGCGCGGACAAATNATGGAAGGTTACGCGCTATTAAAACAAAAGGGAGAAAAAACTTCGTTCCCAAAACGNTTTGCGCTTCATACAATGGTCGCGAGCAACGAGCTGTCTGTTCCATACCACATCGAGACAGCGCGTATGCTCTTTGAGCTTGCCGCNGAAATTTTTAATAAAACGGGCGTACGCGTCGAATTTATNAATCTTGGCGGCGGCGTTGGAATTCCATATAAGCTTGATCAAAGCGCGGTTGACTATAAAGTTCTGGCGGACGGAATAAAAAAAGCGTATAACGAAATTCTGGTTCCCGCGGGTTTGGACCCAATGGAAATCCGCACCGAATGGGGCAGGGTTGTTACAGGTCCNTANGGCTGGTTAGTCGCCCGCGCTGTGCATAAAAAAGAAATCTACCGTAACTATATAGCGCTTGACGCCTGNATGGCCGACCTTATGCGCCCTGCGCTTTACGGCNCGTATCATCACATAACGGTTCCCGGAAAGGCTGATGCGCCGTTATCTGAAACTTATGATATTGTAGGCAGNTTGTGCGAAAATAACGATAAATTCGCAATTCAAAGAAAAATGCCCAGNATTGTNACCGCGGCTGAAAAAGCTCCCGGCGATCTTATTGTTATTCATGACGCNGGCGCGCACGGAAGATCGATGGGTTTTAACTATAACGGAAAACTCCGCTGCGGCGAACTTCTGCTCCGCGCNGACGGCTCTGTTACGCAAATACGCCGCGCGGAAACTGCGGACGATTATTTCGCCACGCTGGACATTGATGGCGTTAAAACATTTAAGTAATAATTTTTTGCGAAAGCGCCGNNAACNCAAAGGACACGGATTTAAAGCAGAGAAATTTTTGGAGGATTTATGATTAAAAGAAATAAATATATCGCGAATCTTAAAGCAGGTTATCTTTTCCCCGAGATCGCAAGACGCAGACGCGAGTATGCCGCTTCTCACCCTGACGCGAAAATCATAAGTCTGGGAGTAGGCAACACCACAGAGCCCATTCTGCCACATATCAATTCCGGTCTTGTCGANGGAGCGAAAAANCTCTGCACGGCAGAAGGCTATTCAGGGTATCAGGACGAAGGCCTTGCGCAGTTAAGGGAAAAAATTTCCGCTGTGTTTTACGGCGGAAAATTCGGTATAGACGAAATTTTTATTTCTGACGGAGCGAAATGCGACATCGG
>WQTB01000278.1 GCA_009786495.1 Treponema sp. | reverse complement strand
AACGGCGAACTTGTAAATCCGCGTTTTCGTTATGTGCAAAGAGGACGCGCTCCCTCTTACGAAGGGCTTGCCGGTACATGGGCTGCTGACAGGCAGTACGGGGTCAAGTTACGTGACATTCTGACAAGGCTTTACGATTATTCATTCTGAAGATTGCGAAAGCGATATACAGGGGAATGCCGGAAGCAAACCACGACAGCGGATTAACAAGGCAGACACCGGTGAAGCCCATGTATGGAATTAAAACAGAAAACGCTAATATGCTCATAACGGTTTCCATCGCGCTGCATAAAAGCGGAGCGGATTTTTTTCCGAGTCCCTGAAGTACGCTTCTGAATACAAGCATGATGCCGAGAATAAAAACAGTGTAGCCTGTAATCAAAATATATTGAGCCGCAAGCTCTATCGCTTCACTTGAGTCTTTTAAAAATAACGTTACGATGTGTTTTCCCGTAAATTGATTTAAAACCGCCATGAATAAACCGAGAGCCGCGGCTATAAGGCAGGCTTGAAATAAACCTTTATAAACACGATCCATTTTTCCCGCGCCGTAATTCTGCGCTGTGTAAGTTGTCATGGCTCCCGAAAGCGCGAAGACGGGCATCATGTTTAATCCGCGCACGCGCTGCGCCGCCGAAACCGAAGCGATTGTTAATGAACCGAGGCTGTTCACTGCGGATTGAACGAGTATGTTTCCCGCTTCTACAATGGAACGCTGTAAAGCCATAACAATGCCGAGAGACAAGTGCTCTCCTATCTCTTTTCGGTTTATAAACCAGTCGCGCTTTTTTGGAATAAAGCCGGGGAAACGTTTTATCAATACATATAACGCGAGAAGCCCTGCGATTAATTCGGCGGTGACAGTGGCGAGAGCGGCGCCTTTAATTCCCCACTCAAAAACCACAACAAACACTATAACAAAAATTATTTTAAAAACTGTTCCGATAATAAAACATATTAATGGGGAAACGCTGTCTCCTCCCGCTCTGATAAAACCTGCTAATAAAACGGAAAAATAAAGCGGGATAACTCCGCTTATGGTTATCATTGTATAGCTGACAGTGCCATTCAAAATTTCTTCCGGTGTGCGCATAAGTGTCAGAAAAAATTTTATTAAAGGCATAAAAAGAATCATAAAAATTATACAGATAATAAAACTTAAAATAACACCTGCTGCCACGCTTCGTCTGATGCCTTCTTCATTTCCCGCTCCGGCGCGTTGAGCTGTGATTATTGTAAAGCCGCCTGTTACGCCGAAACAAAAACTAAAAACAAAAGTAATCAGACTGTAACCCGCTCCGACTGCCGCAAGCCCGTTTATGCCAAGCCAGCGGCCTACAATAAAAGCGTCCGCCATTGTATAAAAAATATGTATAATTTCTATTCCCAGAATGGGAAGCGCGAACAGAATTATTCTTTTGGCGGGGTTTCCGTGAGTCAATAGCAGCGGATCGTTATCTGATTTTTTTTTCATTATGAAGCGGCGTTGAAATCCCAGGGTTCGTAGATTTTAGGAACATCCCCAAGCAGTCTTTTGGTGTAATCTGATTTCGGGCTTAGTATCGCTTCATCGGCTGTACCGCGCTCTACTATAATTCCTTTTTCCATTATGTAAACCGTGTCGGAAATATAATAGGCAAGCCCCATGTCATGCGTGATAAACACAATCGTCATATTTATTTCGTTACGCAATTTTAAAAGCATATCAAGTATTGTCGCGCGTGAGCAGGCGTCAATCATTGATGTTGGTTCGTCTGCGATCAAAAGCCGCGGATGAAGCATAAAAATGCGGGCGATCATCAGGCGCTGCATTTGTCCGCCTGAAAGTTCAAAAGGATATTTGTTGGAAAGCTCTTCAAATTTTAAATTGACAAACTTGCAGGCGTCTCTCATCTTTTCAAATTTTTCATCTTTGCTTAAATTGTTAAGCCCTTTAAGCCTTATGCAGTCAAGAAGGACTGAATCAATCTTGTTAAAAATATTATAGGTTGAGTATGGGTCTTGAAAGATCGCCTGTATATTCTGCCAGTACGATCTGCGTTTAGCGTGGCTTGATATGTCGCGGATTTTTCCTTCGTAAAAAATTTCTCCTTTAGTGGGATTAAGAAGCCCTAAAATTATTTTCGCCAGGGTTGTTTTCCCGCTGCCGCTCTCTCCTACAATGGAAATTATTTCCCCCCTGCGGAATTCAAAATCGACATCATTAACAGCGGTTGTTTTATTATTCGCGCGTCCGAACTCTCTTGTAATATTNTTNCCGCTCAGGAAAACATCGCCCGTTGTTTTTCTTTCGTTCATACTGCCTCCGACGGTTTCTTCAAGCCCGCGCTTTCATCCGCTTTGTAAAGCTGCCGCAGCTTTTCCTCNGGTACAGCGCACTTGAATGTTCTACCTGGACCGGCGGATTTATTTTCAGGCGTTAAATCATTACATTCATCTTTATACCGGCAGCGTTCGAGGAAACGGCATCCTTTATGTTTCAATTTTAAATTGGGAGGAGCGCCGGGAATCGCCTGCAGCACATGACCTCTTGTGCCTTCTTCAGGAACGATAATCGAGTTCATAAGGCCTTTGGAGTAGGGCATTATGGGATCAAAAACCATTTCCTTCGCGGTTCCGCGCTCGACAATTTCCCCGGCGTACATCACCATGAT
>WQTB01000277.1 GCA_009786495.1 Treponema sp. | reverse complement strand
GCATCTGTCGATTATAAACTCAAAATCCGCGTCCGGCCTTAGTTCATATTTTCCAAGCAGCCGCCGGATCGATTTTTTTATGTGCAAATTTTCAAAAAACANCGCGGAACGGACAAGATGCAGTTTTGGCAGCANNANATAAAAAGGATCACCTGAATCTTTTGCAAGATTCATGGACATCACAAGAAAGCCGGCTTCCATCAGCCTTGCCGTAAAATCAATGTCAAAGCTTTCCGCCAGACAGAATTCCTCGTTGTAACCGGTATCAAGCATGGCGTCTACTGTCTTCCTGCAGTCGTCTTCCGGGAATATATAGATATAACCTGAAAGCGTGTATTTTAGATTCATATGCTTGACCAAGCCCCTTGTTTATTTTAAACTGAAAGTCTAAATCAGTTTAAGAACCTTTATATATAGGAGAAGATACCATGAAACGCACTTATCAGCCCAGTAAAGTTAAGAGAAACCGCAAATTTGGGTTCCGCGCCCGTATGAAAACAAGGGGCGGGCGGCTTGTCTTAAAACGCCGCAGGGCGAAAGGCCGGATTAAACTTTCTATTTCTGACGAGAAGAAGCCGTATTAGCAAAATAGATGTTAACCTGACCGGTGATGGTCACATTAGCTCATTCCGTTTTAAACGGGAAGAGCATCTAAAGGGAAGGAATGAGATTCAGGAAGTTTTTAAGAACGGTAAACGGTACGGGTGCTGCGGCGCCAGGCTTTTTGTTTTAAAAAATGATTTACCGTTTANCCGGATTTGTTTTACTTTTACAAGNCCTGCGAAACNTCAATCCAAAGGAAGTAAAACCGTTAAGGATAANGTTATCTGGAACGCGGTTACAAGAAACCGCGCCANGCGTCTTGGGCGCGAAGCTTACAGGCTGATGAAATTCCGCGTTGCATGCGGTTATGATTTTATCCTGTTGATTTATCCTGACGCTGAATGTGAAGGACAGAAAAAATCCCTGTCTGACAGAACATTGCAGCTTAAATCCCTTTTTACAAGAGCTGGTTTATTTAAATGAAATATATAGCGCTGGCGTTTATCAAATTTTATCAATACGCGATTTCTCCGCATTTTCCGCCGGTATGCAGATATTATCCCAGCTGTTCATCATATGCTTTCGAAGCTGTTAGCAGATACGGTTTTTTGCGCGGCAGTTTGCTGGCTTTCAGGCGGATCATCCGCTGCCATCCCTTTCGCCGGGGCGGTTATGATCCTGTTCCTGAATTAACCGAAAAAATTTTGTTAAGGAAATAAAATGGAAAAAAGAACTATCCTGGCTATAGTGCTGTCAACGCTGGTAATGATTATTGCCTTCTCGATACAGTCAATCATGTATACGCCGCCTGCCGAAGCGGTATCGGCTGCGGGCGGACAGAGTCAGCAGACTGTTACTGCGGCTGATACCGAAGCCGCCCGTGTTCAGCAGGGTGAAGCGTTATCCGCGCCGGCGGAACCTGTGATGCTGGCTCCNGCCCGCGAAGAATCGCAGCAGTCCGCCGAAACAGAACAGATACCTTTGCAGCCGCTGATAGAAATTAAAACAGATTTTTATACNGCGGTTTTTACCAATTCAGGCGGCGATATGGTTTCGCTTAAATGGAGAGATATAAGAAAAGCCGAAGATGATCCTGACGCTTATGTCGAGCTGATTCTTTCCGGCACGAATCAGGCGCGCGCTTTTACCGTCGCTTTCGGCGACGCTGACACGTCTCCTGTTTCTTCCAATTTTCACGTTAACCGCGTATCAGAACATTCAGTGGAGTTTTACCGCGACTTTACTTCGCCTTCCGCGATGTACGGCACCGACGGAAAATTCCGCCTGATTAAAAGATATGATTTTAAACCGAATGATTATTTGTTTGAGCTTACCGTTACGCTTGACGGCGGAAACGCGGTTCCCGAATTTAATTTTGCAGGTAACGCGTATACTTTGTCATTCGGCCCGCAGATCGGTCCGGTGTTTGAAAANCTCGACGGCTATTATGATTACCGCCACTACAATTATTATAACGGCAAACGCAGGGACGCGAAAATAAATGAGAAGATCGAGCGTCCNGCGTGGGCGGCAATTACAGGCAAGTATTTCGCTTTTGCCGCCATTCCGCTTCTTGCGCAGTACACAATAAGTTTTACGGATAANGCGGAGCCGGGGATCGTTTCCGCTTCCAGAATGAATATTACGCGCCCCGCCGCTTCTATATCAAAAATTGTCGATACTTACCGNTTNTATATCGGCCCNAGAACCCAGGAAATACTTGCGAATTACAATACCGGCAGAAATGAATATAANATCCGTGACGCCAACCTTGTTGAAATCGCGGGCTCGCGCGGATTCTGGAGCATTTTNTCGCCGCTTGAAAAAGCGTTAAAATGGCTGCTCCTTGGCATTTACAGGGTTGTCCCGAATTACGGCGCCGCAATCATCCTTCTTACATTATTGATTAAAATACTTTTTTTCCCGCTTACCAAAAAAGGATCGGAAGCTACTTTGCGAATGCAGGCTCTTGGTCCTAAAATCAAGGAACTGCAGGAGAAATACAAAAGCAATCCGCAGAAATTACAGGCGGAAATGGCCAATTTCTACAAACAGGAAGGATATAATCCGCTTGGCGGATGCCTTCCAATGCTGCTGCAGCTGCCGATTTTTGTTTCCATGTTCAGCCT
>WQTB01000276.1 GCA_009786495.1 Treponema sp. | reverse complement strand
AAATAAAATCATTCTGGCGGCGAATAAAATTGAAAAAACAACAGCAGCCAAAAAAATGAAAAATAAAATTTGTTTTCCCAATGAACCTGAGATAATGCGGTCAATNGCGCGTGTCAATTTATCTAAAGGCTTATTCATTTTACACTCCCGGAAAAAATATTTTTATTACAAATGTTTTTTAATTCCGTCAAACAGCGCGTCACANACAATATCAACTTCGTTAGCTGTCATTGCAGGAAACAGCGGCAGCGTAAGTTCGTGCGCGCAGACATACTCCGCTTTCGGCGTCGGATTAACCTTATCNCTGTACGCGCTGAACCCCTGAACCGCCGGATAATGTATGCTTGTCTGAATCCCGTCTTTTTTCATTGATTCGATTACAGCGGCTCTGTCAATTTTTTCGGCAAGTAAAACCGGCATTATATGGTAATTCGGTTTTCCGCGCGAAAAATTTCTATAAGGAATAGAAATTCCTTTAACGCCGTCAAGGCGGCTGTAGTAATGTTCTACTAGGTTCTTGCGCTTTTCGTTTGATTCAGCTAATTTCTCAAGCTGGACAAGAGCGAGCGCGGAGCTTATCTCGTGTATGCGGTAATTTAAACCGGGAGACTCAACATCGTACGAGGACGCTCTTCCCTTAAAGCGGTCAAACGAAGCGGCGGACATCCCGTGCGAACGCATGAGCTTTAGTTTCGCGTAACATTCCTCATTTCGCGTAACAACCATGCCGCCTTCCCCGGCCGCGATATTCTTGTTGGCGAAAAAACTGAACGCGGAAATATCGCCGAAAGTNCCGAGCGGCNGCCCTCGATCCGGNGAAACGNAATAATCCGCTCCCGGGGTGTGAGCGCAATCCTCAATAAGAATAAGATTATACTTTTTACATAACGCTGTAATGCGCTCCATATCGCAGGCNAAACCGGCAAAATGAACGATCATCAGAGCTTTAGTTTTNGGTGTTACGCGCTTTTCGATATCATCGGGATCAATCGACCANTCTTCAAGAGAAGTAATATCGGCAAGAACATTCCGCGCGCCAGCTATCTCCGTTACATTTTGATCGGCGATAAAAGTCAGGGACGGTGTAATAACTTCATCACCCTTACCTATACCGCAGGCAAGAANCGCCATGTGAAGCGCGGCTGTCGCGCTTGAAACAGCNAGGCATTTGGAATCATGCCCCAAAAANACGGAAAAAGCNTTTTCAAAAGCGTAAGTTTTTTCGCTGATGCTAATCCAGCCTGAATCAAGCGTTTCCTTTACAGCCTGATACTCCCTGTCGTCATAATCAATTTTATGAAGTTGTACGCGCCACATAGATTTGGATATAATATCATATTTTTACATAAAAATCACTTGTTAAAATTGATAAATAGCGGTATATTAATGTTATCCCCGCACGAGGAAAGCGCCATGAAAAAAGTATTAGAAAAAGGCCGCAAAACATTAAGAAGGCTTTTCCTTATTTTGGGAGCGGCATCGGTTTCCCTGATTTTTCAAGCGTGCTATGGAATGCCGATGGACACATACGAATATGAAGATGAAGGCACAACCGGAGAAGTATCGGAAGAGGAATCACCGAAAACCAAATCTGAATAAGAGGTTACGCGATGTTAAAACTTTCTGAAAAAAGCCGAAAAATTTTAAGGGCGATTTACAGAGGCCTCGGAGTGACCGCTGTTTCCACGGTATTTTTTACATGTCAATATGAAACCGCCGGCGGGGGCGCATACGGAATGCCTCCCGATTACTGGGAGAACGAAGAGATCCTTATAACCGGATGCGTAATATCTAAAAAAACTAATGACCCGATTGATGGAATTTGCATCTATATAAACGATGTTCCTTATTATTCACCGAGCTTTACGTATTCCAACGGCATGTTTTATATTTATGCGCCTATTATGGATGAATATACAATTATAATAACAGATATCGACGGCGGCATAAACGGCAGATACAAACAACAAACAATCACCATTACAAAGGATCAAGCGCAAACCAACTGGGATAATATGTATACCGATCCGTTTATAATCTTGCTGGAAGAAGAAGACGACGAAACCGAAGCTGAACAGGAAACCGGCGAAGAAGAAAATGAGGATTAGTTTTTCACANTTCCTGTTTAATCAATTCCGAAAAAACGAAATAAAACTGCATGAGCTTACTTATCTTTTTTGGGAATGTACACAACGCTGCAATCTCCATTGCCTCCACTGCGGATCGGATTGCAAAAAAGACGCGCAAATAAAAGACATTCCTTTTGACGATTTTCTTAAAGCCATCCTTCCGGTAAAGGAAAAATATAAAAATAAAATAACAGTAGCGATAACAGGCGGCGAACCTATTCTCCGCGAAGATCTTCCCGAATGCGGCAGGGAATTGAGAAAAAACGGTTTTCGCTGGGGTATCGTTACAAACGGATTTGATTATACAGGAGAAATGCACTCAAAACTTCTTTCGTCAGGAATGGGNTCNATAACTGTCAGCCTTGACGGGATGGAATCGTCACATAACTGGCTGAGNGCAAACAATCAAAGTTTCAGCCGTGCCGTAAACGCTATTGATCTTGTCGNATCTTCGCCGCGNCTTTTTTACGATATAGTAACCTGCGTTAATAAAAAAAATATCAATGAACTTGATGAGATAAAAGAATTCCTCGCGTCGCGCCATGTTAAGGCGTGGAGGCT
>WQTB01000275.1 GCA_009786495.1 Treponema sp. | reverse complement strand
CGGTCGCCTTCTTCGCCGAAACCCATCTGTCTTGCCTGAACAAGGATCGTATCTTCGTCAAACAAAAGGTTATTTCTTGTTACTTCCAGTTCATCGTTGAGCAAGCCCAGCTCTTTTATGTTTTCCTTTTGAATGTCTCTTTCCGCAAGAAGATAATTGTAAGCCGACATACCCCTTGCGCCGCCAAGAAAAGAAAAAACAGTGTAAATCGCCAAAGCTATCCAGATTCCGACAAGATATTTTAAAATTTTCACGATAACCTCAAAATATCACGGCGTACAGGCTGCATATATAGCTTCATGATTCGATTAACGGTTATTTTTATTTTTTTCTTTAAATTAAACCGTCTTAATGCAGACCAGCCCTGAATTCACGCGCTATTTCGCGTTTTAAATCTTTTTCTTTAATTCCGGCGCGTTTATCGTAGGCTTTTTTACCCTTACAAAGGCCAAGTTCAACTTTTACCCTGCCTTTTTTAAAGTAAAAAGATAGCGGAATTAGCGTATAGCCCTTTTCTTCCACTTTTCTGTTGATCCGCTTTATTTCGGCTTTGTGCAGAAGCAGCCTTTTTCTTCTTTCGGGCTCGTGGTTAAAAACGGAGGAAAACGGGTTTTCCGCGACAACAAGCGAGCGAAGCCAGATTTCGCCGGAAATCACTTCCGCCCATGCGTCAGGAAACGATATTCTGCCGTCGCGGAAGGATTTAACTTCGGTTCCAAGAAGTTCAATGCCGCATTCATAACTTTCGTCTATTGAATAATCGTGGCGCGCTTTGCGGTTCTGCGCGATAATTTTGATATTTTCGCTCATAATTAACGGTTATTAAAAGGTGCGATGACCGGCCTGAATGTCACAAAAGGCGACGACATATCAGGCGGCAGAAATGCCCTTGTTTCCGCGGAATTTAGCGACTGCCTTCCGCGAAGCGATCGTTCGGGAGAACTTACTAAGTTTACGGCATCAGGCGGCGCAGCGATAAAATCGAGCGGAGCGTACGGGTCGGCGCACCATTCCCAGCCGGGAAGCCGCATATTGCTGACAGATAACGAAGCTGTCTGCCATTCTGTTTCTTTTGGCAGCCTTACTTCCATACCCGCGAAGCTTTCAGGCAGAAAACCTGAAAGCCATAAGCAAAAAGCTTCCGCCGCGTGCCATGTTACGCCTGTTACCGCGCCGCTTCTGTATGATTCAAGCGGGTTTATTAATATTTCGTCAGGAAAATAACTTGTATGCTGCTGTTCCCGTAGCGGTTCTTCATTTAAGAACGTTTCAAATAACGACAGCGGAACTGGCGTTTCGCATATATAAAACCCGCCATGTGCGGTTTGAATGTTTACAAAATTTAATCCTGCAAGCTCAATTCTGGTTCCTGCGGCACCCGGAACAATTACAGGGGTATAAACGGATTTTTTATACCATTGCGACGATTCAAGCGTTGTTTTTAAAGGCGAATCCGGCGGCAATAAATCTAAAAGCCATCCTGCGCTTCCCGGGTTTTCAGAAAGAAAGACAAGGATGTCAGAAATTGAGTTTAATAAAGCCGCCGCAGAAGGAGCGTTACCAAAATTATCCAAAAGAAGTTTCGCGCGGACAAGGTCGCGAAGAGCGGCTCTTGTAACCGTGAAGCGGGAAGCGGCGGCAAGTATTCCGTGCAAATTGTCAATTTTATTTCCGGCGTAAGGCCCTGCGCGGGAAGCGCCCTGCGAAAGGCTCATTGGTATCTGCCATGCCGCGGTCGGCTCCCCAGCGAATGTCCAGCCCGCGTAATCTGCGGCGTAAAGGGCAAAGGAAGCGGCAGGGTCTTTAGTTTCCATCCTGAACTCGATATTGTAACGGCGCGGAAAAAAAAGCGAAGCAAAAACGCTGCCCTTTATTGTCTGTACGGAACCCTGTTTTTCAAATCCCGGCATTACAGCTTCGATTGTGTATGTCCCGTTTGGCAGAAAAATCTTGCTTCCGGCAAGCCCTATGTAGACATCGTCAACCCTGATTGCGGTTTCGTGCGGCTCTGTTTTAACGATTATCTGCGCGCCCGGGTTTATAATGCCGGGAAGGATCAGCAGGCAGAAAAGGATTGCAAGGAGAATGAAAGAATATAAAAGAGTCAGGTATACGCCGGGGCGCATTCCCATAAAAGGCTTTAATTTTACGCTGTCGTCGCTCTCGCTGTCTTTGTCCGCCGCGGGAATCGCCCCTGATTTACGGCTTTGCTGTTCCGATTTCGGCGAAGAGACCGGTTTTTTACTCATTCGGTATTATATTATATCGCTGATAAAATAAAAAGAGCTGTCCGAATTTTGATTCGAACAGCTCCATGCCCTTGAGGCATATCGGGTTTATAGTGATTTGGGAGGGGAACTATAACCCCGACATAATAAATATCGGTAGGGTATACCGCTTTTCTTGAATGAATTTTTTTAGTCTTCTTCGAAAATCGTCAGGTCTACGGCAAGCGAAACCCTGTATGTTTTGCCCCGCTGCACGTTCAATGTCCTTATAATGGTATAATCGCCAATCTGGAACCTTACTTCATAAGAGCCTGGTTCGACAATTAACGGCTCTCTTGTAAGCGGTATCAGGCTGTTGTTTAGGTAAACTTGCGTATTTTGGGGGCCTTCAAAGACTATAACAGGCGAAGGATCCTGTAAATCTAGGATTAATTCGATAACGCGTCCTCTTTCTACGATAAACCT
>WQTB01000274.1 GCA_009786495.1 Treponema sp. | reverse complement strand
AAAAAGATGATAGAAATTCTTAAACGGGACAAGGGCGTAGGCCTTGCGGGGCCGCAAATCGGTTATATGAAACGCATTTTTGTAACCCATGTCGAAGGCGACGCCGCGCGGGTTTACATAAATCCTTCGATACTTGAGACGTCGCATGAAACTGTAAAATATGAAGAAGGCTGTCTTTCAATACCGGGCATTTACGCGAATGTAATAAGGGCGTCGTCAATTAAAATACAGGCATGGAATGAAAAAGGCCGTCCGTTCACGCTGGAAACAAGCGGGCTTCTTGCGCGCGTTATTCAGCATGAGTATGATCATCTGGAAGGCGTTCTTTTTCTGGATCATGTGCCCGAAAAAAAACGAAGCAGACTTATAGAAAAATTTGAAAAATCAAGAAAGCCGGTCAGGGAAAAATGAGAATCATATTTGCCGGAAGCCCCGCAATCGCCGTTCCGTGTCTTGAAGAAATCTTTAATATAGAAGGAATTGCGGCAGCCGGCGTCCTTACCAATCCCGATACACCCAAGGGAAGAAGCGGAAAATATCTACCTACTGACATCGGCGCCGCCGCGGAAAAATTACAGGAAAATAAAAAGATCGATTTTCCTGTTTTAAAACCTGAAAAACTTGACGCCGCGGCAAGAGAGCAGGTTGCGTCATTAAAGCCTGATCTTCTGGTTTCTTTCGCGTACGGACGAATCTTCGGCCCGAAGTTTTTGGAACTGTTCCCATTCGGCGGGATTAACGTGCATCCGAGCCTGCTTCCAAAATACAGGGGGCCTACGCCTGTTCAGGCTGCCATTTTAAACCGCGACACACTAACGGGGATCACCATCCAGCTGCTTGCAAAAGAAATGGATCAGGGCGATATTATCGCGCAGGAACCGGTTCATTTAACCGGAAATGAAACATCGTCGTCATTAAGCGAAACTGTCTCGAAAAAAGCGGCGCTAATGCTGCGTGATGCGCTTGTCAAAATTGAAAAAGCAAACGGACAGATTTATTCGAACCTTTGGTTTGACACGTCCTCTAAACCCATGGTTCAGGATCACGGGAAAGCGAGTTACTGCGGATTAATTTCAAGGGACGACGGCATAATTGACTGGAACCGCAGCGCGCTTGAAATCGAAGCCGGAATCCGCGCTTTTGATCCATGGCCGCTTTGCAGGACTATTCACGACGGGCGGATTTTATTTATATTAAAAGCTGCTGTGTACTTGCAGTCTGTCCCGTTGAAGGACACGCCCGGCACAGTCTTGGGAATCGACAAGCAATGTGGTATACTTATACAGACAGGAAACGGAATTCTTTCAGTTTCCGGGCTTCAGTATGAAGCGAAAAAAGCGCTGCATTGGCGCGATTTTATAAACGGCGCGCGGGATTTTCAGGCAGCCGGAAAAAGTAAACTTGGTTAAAAAATGATGAGGCAGTTATGAAGATAGATTTAAGTTCAATTGAAGATTATGTCGCAAACCATCTGCGTCTTTTTATACTGTCTGTCGCGGGANTAATTATNCTTGCCGGTATCACAGCGGTTACTGTTTTTTTTATTGCGGTGCGGGGTCAGGAGCAGACAATGGTTCCCGATGTTACCGGCAAGGAACTGACGGAAGCCCTGCTTGAACTTCAGGTGAAGGAGCTGTACCCGCGCATTCAGCTTCGTTATACGCAAACATCAAAAGACAGGGGATACATTCTTGAGCAGGATCCCCATCCCGGAGCGATTGTAAAAGCCGGACGGCGAATCCGTCTTGTTGTCAGTCAGGGCGCTGTTTTAAACAGGGTGGAAAATTTTACAGGACAAAATATCGACGAAGTCCGCATGGATTTACTGATACTTCAGACTTCAGTGGTTGACGGCGGATCGCTTTTAACAATCAGGGAGCCTTTAATGTATGAATTTTCATCTGAAAGGCCCGGAACNATTCTTGCGCAGAAACCGGAACCCGGAACGGAGATCACAAGGTCTNTATCGCTTGATTTTGTCGTGAGNAAAGGGCGCGATAATCAGGTTGCCGTTGTGCCTGAATTGACAGGCATGAATCTTCAAAACGCGCTTGCGGCGATTTCGCAGAACAACATAAATTTCCAGTTTACAACAAGGGAAAGAACAGGCGGCGAAAGAGGCGAGACCGTTGTTTCGCAGAGCATCGAAGCAAACGCGCTGGTTCAATTAAGCGCGACAGTGCACCTTGTACTGACCGAACCTGAAAGCGTAGCGGCAGGTCAGGTTTTCGGCGTATTCAGATACGCGATTCCCCAGAATCCGTATCCGCTTACGGTGCGGCTTGAAGCGCTGCTTCCTTCGGGAGAGCTTCAGCGTATAATTTCTGTCAACTCTGTAGGCGGCTTGTTCACGGTTCCTTATAAACTGCCTTCCGGCACAACGTTGATTCTATCAATGCTCAACCGCGAACTTCACAGGGAAACAATTTAATTAATGAGGAATTAATAGTGAGGAGTGTGGAATGATTATTTTCACTCCTCACTCCTCATTTCACACTTTTAGCTGTTTAAGCCTTTTTCCATTTTATCAAGCTGTTCGTAAAGCACTTTGGGAAGATGTTCGCCGAATTTGGAATAGTGATTTTCTCTTACATCAGCGATTTCTTTTTTCCAGCCTTCTTTATCAACAGTGATAAGAGCTTCCATTGTTTGCGCGCTTACGCCTGCGGGCGGTTCAATGCTTCCCGGTTTTGGCAGA
>WQTB01000273.1 GCA_009786495.1 Treponema sp. | reverse complement strand
CGAACCTTTATTTCAATATTTTGATCAGGGTACGCGTCTTTTATAGAATTTAATAAATCTATTCCCATTTCCCTGGTATTAAGTTTATATATCGCTTCCATGCCGGCAATTATAGCAATAACATTAAATAATTACAACTTGTCATTTACACAAATTGACAAAGCTACTTTTCATTGACTCCCTCAAATTCCTGCGTTATCATAAATCATGGCGGAATTATTCATTTTATTTTTAACTCTTACTGTTTTTGGCGCGGGAGTTACGCTCATTGACTTTTTGGGTGTTTTTGATAACATCGGCGAAAATGATAATTCAGGCAGCAATGACGATGACAGCGATGCCGCCGCAGTAAGCGCAAAATCCGGTTCCAATATGATCGCGGAAAAAAAGCAGGAAAGCGAAAAACCGGGCGTTAAAATAGTTTCCAGAATAATGAATGTACTGCGAAACATTGTCTATTTTTCACTTGGCTTCGGACCGACGGGATTGTTCGCTTCTTTTAGCGGTTTATCAAGAACATCAGGACTTTTGTGGGCATTCTGCGTCGGCGCGGCTATGATGATACTCGCGCGGCTTTTAAAGCGTTTAATCCGCAAAGACACGGATTCTTCCATAAAACCCGATGAACTTTTACAAGAAAAAGGAGTGCTGCTTCTTCCGCTTGAAAACGGAGAAATATCCAAAGCGGTAATCCGCCAGTACGGAAGAGAAACGGAAATTTATGTTAAATGCAAAGATACCAAAATAAAATTTCCAAAAGGAAAAGAAATTATTATCGAAGATTACGATAATGATGTATACTGGATTAAACCGGCGGAAGATAATTAATTTTAAGTTTTCATCTTGAGTTTCAAATATATTAAGGAGTAAATATGAATATTTTACAAGGCTTTATTTTCGGCAGCCTTGGGGTGCTTGCGTTTATCATTCTTGTCGGACTTTTAAAAACGCTGATCAGGGTGGCTCTTCCAAACCGCATAATGGTTGTTACGGGACGAAAAACAAAACGCAGCGGAAAAACTTTCGGTTTCTCTGTTAACCGCGGAAGGACAACTGTTATTCCGTACTTTCAGGCTGTGGGTTCTCTTGACCTTGATGTGTTTCCGATCAATGTCCGCGTAGAAGGCGTAAACAGCGCGAACGGAATTACTGTAGGAGCGGATACCACAGCCTGCGTCTGCATTGATGACGATGACGAAGCGATGCTTTACAGCGCGGTCGAGCGGCTCATGGGAAAGGACAGCCAGCAGATTCACGATCAGGTGCAGCAGACTTTAATCGGCAACTTCCGCGGAGCTTTAAATAAGGCGACGCCGCTTCAGGCAATCGGAATGGACGATAATCCCGCCGACGCGAATACAGGCGAGCGCGCGCACTTCCGCGCGGAATTATTTTCTGATATAAACGCAGACCTTCGCTCCTTTGGCATGAAGGTTGTTTCGGTTTCGCTTCAAAAAATATGGGATACGTCAAATTATATCGCTAACCTTGCGCAAAAAACGTTAGCTGAAAAAAGGCAGGAAGTTGAAATCGAGGAATCGCGCCTTCACGCAATTGCCGAGCAGGCCGAAAGCGACGCGCGAAGACGTATCGAAGTGGCAAAGAACAAGGCTGACGAAGCGATCATCGCCGCGCGAAAGGAGCTTGAAGTATACCGCAGGGAATCTGACGGACTTATAAAAGAAGCGAAGATCACGGCGGATCAATCTATCGCGCAGGCTGCGAACTCAGGCGAAGCGGCTGTGCAGAAAATTTTAGTCGAACTGCAAAAACTTAAAAACCAGACCGCGCTTACATTGGAAGCGCAGGCGCGCGAAGAAGAAGCCAGAATCATAGCGGCAGGCGATCAGGAAGCCGTGTCGATAAAACGATCTGCGCGTAACGCGATTTTAAAAAGCAAGGCGCAGCTTGTGTCAAAATACGGAAACGACGCGCAGGCTGTACTTTTCCTTCAGGAACAGCTTCCGTCGATTTATAAAACATACATGGAATCTACAAGAGACACAAAAGTTGACAGCTTTGTCGTAATGAATGACGAAGAAGGTTTTTCTGGCGCGGTTAACCGCGGGCCGCGGGCCTTCGCCGATTTTCTTAAAACATTCGCGGATACTTTTTCCGTTGACATAAAATCTTTTATATCGCCTGAGACTTTTTCAGGCGAAGGCAAAGGAGGACAAAAATGATTTTCTTCGCGATAACACTCGGCGCTCTTGTCGGAATCACCATTTTAATTCAATTAATAACAAATATGAAAATTGTCGGCGGTAACGAACTTGGAGTAATCACAGGATCAGGCCGCCATAAAGGCTTTAAAACATTTTCAGGCGGACGCGCCTTTGTTATTCCGCTCTTTCAAAAATTCGCCAAATTTGATTTAACGCCGATAACAATCGAAGTTGTTGTGGAATCGGCAATCGCGGCAGGCATTGTTCCCCTCAATGTAAAAGCAACTGTTTCTTTCGCGATAGCAGGCAATGAATCAGGCCGTTCATATGCCGTTACGCGCATTTTAAATCTTGCGTCTAACAGGAAAGAACTCGCGAAAATCGCGGGCGACATCATTGAAGGCCACCTTCGCGATTCAATAGCGAGCGTAACGCCGGAACAGGTAATGAAGGACAAGGACGCGCTTGTCTCAAAAATGATCAATGTGTGCAAAGCCGACCTTGAAAACATCGGTCTTCAGATAACAACGATGAACATCGCAGACGTTGAC
>WQTB01000272.1 GCA_009786495.1 Treponema sp. | reverse complement strand
GGCAATTACATTAATGATCTTATGGAAAGTTTTCTTCACAGGCTTGTCAGCGCGCAGGACTGGACAAGAATTATAACGGCTTACAGAATTATCAAGGACACAAACGATTACGGCTTAAAAGCAGGTTTTGCGTGGGTAATCGCGCGCGCGATTCAGGAAGGATATTTATCGCAGGCGAACATGAGCGCCGCGGCGCAGATCATTAATTCGCAGACAGCCGGCTCTGATGATTTTTTCCATCTTGCGTATAACGCAGGCGATGTTTTTTTAATACCAGCCCTTTACTACCGCGTGCAGAGCGCAAAGGCGCTTGATCTGCCGGTCTTAATTTTTCCTGACAATCCTGATAATGAATCCGCAACTGACACAGAGCTGCTTCGTTTTATTCTGGGTTTTTTTGAAAACGGCGCCGCCGATTTTTCTATTCCATATATCAGGTTTCATGAAAACAGCATGAGCCCAGATGAACTTCGCGAAACCGCAAGCGCTCTTGATGAAGCGGAAAATTATCCGCAGTCCATCCGCGTTGTCAGTCTTTACGTTAATAATGAAGGCTACCAAAGGACAAGGCGCGATATCGAACTGATGTATCCGCGGCCGCATCTTGAACTTGTAGAAACGCGCGCGCAGGCGCTTAACACCGCGCCTTCGCTTTTATACGGACTTATCCGCACGGAAAGCGCGTTTCAAAGCGCTGTCATATCGCACGCAGGAGCCGTAGGGCTCATGCAGCTGATGCCTGATACCGCGCGCGATATGGCCGATCGCATACGGCGGACAGGCGGCCCGAATTTTTTCGGCGAGAATAATGTCATTGATTCTACGGATGTTTTTACGAATGTATACATTGGCGCGTATTATTATAATTATCTTTTTAACCGTTTTAACAACGAACAGCTTGCTCTAATGTCGTATAACGGCGGGATGACAAGGGTTCAGCGGTGGGTAAACGCGTCAAGCCTACCTGCGGATTTGCTTGTGGAAACAGTTACAATTTATGAAACGCGGGACTTCGGCAGAAGAGTTCCCGCGGCTGGCAGAGTGTATCAGGAATTGTATTATTAATTNTTCCTGATCAGCAGGTTCACGTTATTTTCNAGCTGCGTTCTGGGATTTCCGCCGCGGGCTGTTATTTTTTTTGCNGCCGCGATAAAAATTCTAAGGTCGCCNGCGCAGCGTTCCAGCAGNTCGTCATAAAAATTATCTTCCGTGTAATAAATCCTAAACAGATCAAGATAGGCGTTATTTATCTGCATCTGCGGGAATCCCCTGTAATTATCGCTTGAAAATACGCTGTCGTATTCGGCTTCAAAACGCACCTGATAGCTTTTGATTATCCGCTCTTTTTCAATTAATATCAGTTCTTTTCCCTTTCCGCTTGAATACAGTAAATCAAGCTCAGCGATTAATTCCTGTATAAATTTTACATAATTTTCGCTGTCCGATGAAGAAGAAAAAATGCCGCGGTATTCAACGGAATCAACTCCGTACCGCGTTTCTATATAAAGCCTCGCTCCCCTGCTGCCGATAAACTCCGCAAGCTCTTCGTTAAACGATACCTGTCCTTTTAAAAAAATTGTAGCATGCGTAAGCTCGTGGATTATAAGGTCAGCGAGTCTTGAAGGAGAATAATTACGCATAAAAGAATACAGCGGGTCCTTAAACCAGCCCAATGTACTGAACGCGTCCACTCCGCGTATCCAAACGTCAAAATCCAGTTTTTCAAGTTTTGCTTGTTCTTTGCGGGCGTCTTCAACATTGAAAAAACCCTTGTACGGCAATTTGCCGACAANGGGAAACGACCATTCATAGCGTTTAAATGAATCTTTTGCCGAAGCTGANACAATCGCCGCAAGATANTTNCTGTCAATTTCTACATAAGTTGTGTAATTGCGGCTTTCCGCAAGACCAAGATATTCCAAAGCGAATTTGCGGATATCGGATACAAGCGCCGTAAACTCCGCGTCATCGAGCTTTTCCAGCGGAATAGCCCTGTTAAGATAGCCAATCATCGCCGCGCCCTGTTTAAGGGTGTAACAGCCTGACATTAATACGCATAATAAAACGATCAAAACGGCCGCTATCAGTACAGGCAAATGATAAATCCTCAATTTAAACATATATTTCCCTACCTATACTTGCATTTTATTTATTTTTAATCTATATTGTAGCCAAATGAGCTGTTAAAAACAGATTTCCAAATCCAGGAGTAATATATGACAAGACCGATTACTTTATTTTCCGGACAATGGGCTGATATGCCTTTTGATAAATTCTGCGAAAAAGTTAAATCCTTCGGTTATGAAGGCATNGAAATTGCCTGCTGGGGCGATCATCTTGATCTTAAAAAAGCCGCGACAGATCCTAAATATGTTGAAGAACGCAAAACAATTTTAAAAAATAATAATTTAAAGGTGTTCGCAATCGGAACCCATTTGATCGGCCAGTGCGTCGGCGACAACTGGGATCCGCGCCTTAACGGTTTTGCGCCGTCAAACCTTGCCGATAAACCGGAAGAAATCCGCAAGTGGGCTGTTCAGGAAATGAAGTACGCGGCAGCCGCGGCAAAAAACATGGGAGTAAAAATTGTCACCGGTTTTATGGGCAGCCCTGTCTGGGCGTACTGGTATTCATTTCCGCAGACTACAGAGCAGATGATTAATGACGCGTACGCGCAGATTGTAAAGCTCTGGTCTCCTATTTTTGACGAGTTTGACAA
>WQTB01000271.1 GCA_009786495.1 Treponema sp. | reverse complement strand
TATATTTTTCTTCCATTGTTATATATGGTTCATGATACCTGTCATTTGGTATTTTTCCTTTATACGCTGCGGCGGAGTCATTTATTATATGATAAATATCGTTTAAATCTGTTTCATTACATTTTCTTATCATTTTCAACCTGATTTAATATTTTTACTTTTTTAAATTTTGTCAATATATTAAAGAAGTTAAAATTTTGATTAAATCCCGATCATCACAGCTTTAATTTTATCCAGTTTTCGGAATTCCCTAATTACAAAAACCGCGGATATTACTGAAGAGCAAAGATCAGAAAAAGGAAATGCCCAGTAAACGCCGAATACCGGGCGTATGCCGAACGTTTCAAATAGAACGGGAAAAAATAAAATCGCCGGAATTAAGAAGATTATCTGCCGCGAGAGTCCAAGAACAGCGGCCTGAACCGGTTTTCCGATTGCTTGAAAAAACTGGCCGCCTAACAGTTGAACTGCTACAAACGGAAACATGCTTGTGCAGATGCGCATTGTTACTATTCCAAGTTCGCGCAGGCTTCCTGTATCTTTACTGAAAAGAGAGAAGCAAAATCCCGCGGCAAACTGCGTTACGAGAAATCCGATTGTGAGGAATCCTGTTAATGCAAGCAATGCGAGTTTAAAACATTTTTTTACACGGTCGTATTGCTTAGCGCCGTAGTTATAACCGATAATCGGCTGAGCACCCTGTCCTATTCCCATTAACGGCATGATAACAATTGACATTACAGTAAAAAATATCGTCATTGCGGTAAGGGCTTCGTCTCCGCCGTATTTTATAATTGTCGCGTTTTGCAGCATACCGACAAGGCTCATAGCGAACTGCATTATAAACGGAGCGAAGCCGATGGCGACGATAGCTCCGGCTAATTTTAAATCAAGCTGCATATTTTTTACGCGGAAGCGGAGGCGTGTCCATTTTGAATTGAAATATCCCATAACAAGTAAAAATGAAACAAACTGAGATATAACCGTTACCCACGCGGCGCCCGCGACTCCAAGATCAAGAACAAAAATAAAAATGGGATCTAGAATGATGTTTAACACAGCGCCTGCGATTTGTACCAGCATGGATGTTTTTGGGTGTCCGTCAGAACGTATAAAATGCGTAAGACCCGGACTCATCGCGCCGAATATCGCGCCGTAAAGCGTTATGCGCAAATATGTGCTTGCGTACTCGTAAACTTTTCCTTCGGCTTTCATGATATCGCGGAGGATTGGTTCCATAAAAACCATCGCGATTATTATACAGACAGCCGGAATAAGGAAGAGCAGCGTGAATGCGTTTCCCATTATTTTTTCAACTTCGTCATGGCGTCTTTCTCCCATTCGTATGGAAAAAAGCGAGTTCGCGCCGATTCCGACAAGCATGGAAACAGCCATTACAATCATCATCACGGGCATAACAAGCCCGATACCGGCGATCGCAAGCGGGTCGACTCCCTGCCCAAGATATATTCTGTCAACAATGTTGTATAACGCGTTTACAAGCATTCCGATAATCGCCGGGACGGAAAAAGAGATTAATAATTTGCCTATGGGATCTTTCCCGATGCGGTCTGTCGCCAGTCCTGTTTCAGCCAATGCCGGACTCCTGTGTAAAAGATTTTATACTATCCGGTTTATTCAAGCGCGCTTTTTTTCTTCAGGTTCTCAAGATTCATTTTCGCTGCAAGATATCCGTGAGCCGCCGCGTAATTGTACCATTCGTATGCTTTTAAATCATTCTTCGGCACACAGGTTCCGTTCTCATAACAATGACCCAGCATATTCTGCGCGGGTGGATATCCGCGTTCTGCGGATTTCTTGTACCACTCAAACGCTTTTTTGGAATCCGCTTCTACGCCTTTACCGTGTTCATAACATTCGCCCAGATTATATTGAGCGAAAGAGTTTCCTCGGGTCGCGGCTTTTTTAAACCAGTCGAAAGCTTCAAACAGATCTTTTTTAACGCCGTTGCCGTTCGCGTAACAGAATCCTAAATTACCTTGAGCCGGAGGATAATTTTTTTCTGCGGCTTTCTGATAATACGCAATCGCCTTCTTCATATCCTGTTCCACTCCGTATGCGCTCTCGAAACACCAGCCTAAGTTGGTTTCCGCNGGAGCATATCCCTGCGCCGATGATTTCATATAATATTCAACCGCTTTGACATAATTCTGCGGTACGCCATGACCTTTCTCGTAAAAAATCCCAACGAGGCACTGCGACGGAGCGTGTCCCATTTTAGCGGCTTTTAAAAAAAATTCAAAAGCCCCTGCGAAATTATACAACATTCCTTCTGCGTTTCCTGCGGCATACAATGATTCCGCGTCATCCATCGATTCAATATCTAACATTTTTTTCTCCTGAACTTTACATTATTTATTTTTAATTGATTATACAATTTTTTTATTTATATTGCAATTTGTTTTTATTANGTATTTTGATAATAAAACGAATCAATATACAAGTAGATAAATTATATTAATCGATATATAATTAAACCATGTATATATCNAAACTCGCATCNGCCTGTGAAGTGAATATACTTCAGGAGCTTGAATCGCGCAGGGTTCAACTTGCGGCGCAAGGCGCGGACATTATCAATCTGTCGGTTGGAACTCCNGACAGGCCGCCNGCGCGTCACGTAATGANCGCGGTTGAAGAGGCTTCCAAAAATCCCGAAAATTATAAATACACATTGATCGATCCGCCTGCTTTGATAAACGCGGTTCAAGGCTGGTATAAAAAGCGAT
>WQTB01000270.1 GCA_009786495.1 Treponema sp. | reverse complement strand
GCGATCTCTGCCCGAACACGGCTCCTATTTCGCGCACATACCTTTTGCGGTCAGCATAAGGCTTATAGCCCATCGCCTGAATATCACCAGCCGCAGGAAAAAGCGCGCCGCAGAGCATTTTAATCGTGGTGGATTTTCCCGCTCCATTCGGACCGAGTATTCCGCAGATTGATCCTTCTTCGACATTAAACGAAATCCCGTCAACAGCCCTTACAATCACTTTTTCGCGCTTAAAAAAGCTGCGTACGGTTTCACCTAACGTACTCCCCCGTTTGTAAGTCGTATAAATCTTGCTTAAGTTATCTACATTTATAATCATATTGCTCATTTATCACTCCTCTTTTCATATTCCCTGCATTATCCGCCTACTCCTTCATAAAGGCGCACCATATATTGATAAAGCCATATTCCCAAAATCATAAACAAAAAACACGGTAATACCGCGATGAAAGCGTGCGAATCAAGCCGGCCAAGAAGAGCGCTTGCAGGAAAAAATCCAATCATGCTTACAGGAATTATAAAAGCTGTTATTCCCTGCACAGCCTTTGGAAAAATTGTCGCGGGATATTTTCCAAATGCGAGCGTACTGTCAAAAATTTCCGGGATACGGGAATTTCCTACCCACTTGAATGATGTTGACGCCATCAGCATTTGCATTCCCGCCATTACCGCGAAACCTGCCGCGAATAAAAGTAAAAACTGTGGAATTGCAGCTAACGAAGCGATTCCTGTATGCGACAGGGAAATGCCAAATAACACGCTGCCGCCGATAATTAAGCCAAAACTTCCCGTATCAAAATTGGTTACAATTAAAAAAAGCAGCGGATTAACAGGCCGCAGTAAAACAATTTCAAAACTGCCTTCGCGTATATGCTGCATTGTTGTCCATAAAACGCCGCTGAACATGATGCAGGCGATTCCGTTGGATAATGTAAAAACCGATTGTATCAAAAGCACTTCCCAGAAATTCCATCCGGGAAAAGCTGCTCCCGCTCTGTATATAAGGATGGTCACAAGCGGAAATAAAATATTAAATCCAAGCGTGATCAAAAGCGATAAAATAAAATTAAGGCGGTAAGCGAGTTCCCGCGCAATTGCAGTCTTGATACACTCAGTGTAAATTATAAAATATTTTTTCATATATCATTTACTCCCCGCTCAGGCGCCTACCGCGGTAAATTGTTTCATCGCCGCTTTATACATAAGCTCAGAAATTAAAAACACCAGAAGAACGGCGAAAGCTTGAACTCCGACTATATGAGGAATTGATATCTGAATATCACCTAACGAATAAGATCCAAGAAAAACCATCGCAGGAACATAGGAGGTATACTGAAACGGCAGGAAGAACTGAATTACCTGCAATGGTTTCGGGAAAAACACAAGAGGAATAAGCATACCTGAAAAAATGCTGCTTGCAAGTGAATAAACTGCTCTCAATCCGCCTGACTGTACAATCCAGAACGATGCCATTCCAAGACAATAATTGACAAGAAAGTTCATTAGAAACGCAAGCATGATCGAAATAATTGTCCACAAAACGCTTGCAGGACGCATATCAATTTTAAAAAGTAGTGTAAAAATTAAAACACATGGAATAAATTCTACGATAAAACCAAGAGTCCTGTGTCCGATTTTTTGAGAGAAGGCGAAAAAGCGGTGGTTTAAAGGACGCAGCGAAAATGTTAGAAATTTTCCTGTTCGTATCAGCATATCAAGATTCCAGTCGGCAAAATCCATTGTAAGATAATTTATTAACGCGACCGCGCCGAAGTAACGGATCATCTGCGAAAGCTCAATTCCGTTGAGGGGGCCTGAACCTGCGTAAACTGCTGTCCAGATGAAATACTGCACAATAAAATATACAGGTCCTACAAAGATCGAAACCATGGAATGGGTGCGGTAAGCTCCCCATTCCTTGTAAGTGACAAACGCTACAGCTTTGCAGACTTCAATTTTATGTTTGATCAAATTTAATAACATTTATTTTAACTCTTTCCTAAGCCTTTAAATAATACCCGACCATATTACATTTTGCACGCTGAATTGCGCTCTGTTAAACCAGCCTTCTTTCGCGAACGGAACAATCCACGCGGCGACAAATTCTTCCTGAGGATCAATGTAAAGCGAACACGCGCCTGAGCCCTCATGCATAAATGTTCCGGTTGAGTGCGAAAACGCAGGACCGTTACGCATATCAAATCCGATTCCGTAACTTCTGTCCGTTTCTTTTGCGCCCCATGTGTAGTTGGGAATGTTGAATAATGCGCGGGTTGTCAATTTTTCAATTGCTTTTCTTCCGATGATTCTTGTGCCGTTTAACGTACCTTTATACAGCGCCATGTTGCCGAAGATGTTTAAATCGTAAACAGTGGATTCAAGACCGCCGCCTGTTGACGGAATTTTCAATTTGTCTCCAATCCAAAGATCGTCATCATTACGGGTTCCGTTAATGATTTTATTATTCCATGTTTCGCTTTCTTCATCGGTAATAATATAGCGTTTCGCCCTTTCTGGCGTTGTGTCAAAAGACGTATCCTTCATGCCCAGAGGTTTGCAAATATTATCCTCGATGTATTTGTGAGCGTGAATACCGGTGAGTTTTTCAATCATCGCTCCGATAATTACAAAGCCAAAACTGTTATACGCCCACTCGGTATCGGGTTTTACCCTGAAGCCGTTTCCGATTGTGCCTAACGCCGCTGTGATCCAATCGAAGTCTTTTTTCTTTTCTTCATCACATAATTTGTACGCGTTA
>WQTB01000269.1 GCA_009786495.1 Treponema sp. | reverse complement strand
ATATTATCAGTCTATATTTTTCTTAATCGGGTATTTTTCAGTTTGTGTAGAGATTGTTTTTGCGGTTTTTGTAAAAAATCGCACGGTTTAGGGATTAGTTCATTTCTTGTCATTCGTTGCTTGCGAGCCAACAGCTTGCCAGAGCTAGGTTCTTCGTTTATCTCCCTTAACAAAAATGCATCTTTGTCTCTTTTGAATGCCGGGTAGTTCCGGTACAAAGGGGTGATAGAGTCGCCCGCTTTTGCGGGCGTGAATACTTGGACGTAAGTCCATCGGATTATCGCAAGAGACGCAGGTTTTAAGCAAATAATCCACGCGAGCCCGGACGCAATCGCAGACAGATTTCTGTTTGTTCCGGGTGAAGGAATTCTCTCAATGGCCAAGAAATTGTATGTCGGTAACCTATCCTACAACACTACCGAAGATGGTCTGCGAACCCTATTTTCGGGTTTCGGCAGCGTCGCATCCGCAAAGATCATTTTTGATCGTGAAACCGGCAACTCAAAGGGGTTCGGATTTATCGAAATGAGCGGCGACGACGAAGCGGCCGCCGCTATAGCGGGTACAAACGGACGCGAATTTGAAGGACGCCAATTACGCGTAAACGAGGCGATGGATAAGCCGCGCCGCGAACGCGGACATGGGAACTGGTAAACCCGGTTGCTTAACTAAAGTCATTTGACCAGTGTCAGTGAACTGAATGGCGCCGGACTGNNATCCGGCGTCGTTTTTATCATTTAATCTAAATAAATCTTCCAAAACATTTCAGGTTATGGAAACGGCGGAATTTATTTTAATAATTTTTGCCTTTTCTCTTCCCCTGTTATGTGCATTTTTTCCAGTTCTTTCATAATTTCGTCCGCGACAGCTTGTTTTTTATCTTCTTCTTCCGATACTTTTTCCCTGGCTTTTTCGCGGAATTCATTACAGTTNATGACAGGACTTGCCGTTACGCGCACAATGTCCTGACTTACGGCNTCGTTTAACATATCGGTTTTTTGTACATGCAGCACTTCGCCGTTCAGAGCGATTAAACACATATAATCAAAGGAGCGGACATAAGTGTCCATTTCTCTGACGCCTTTTTTTGTATTCGGATCCCAGGGGCGGTACCGCGTTCCCGACGGGAAGAGAAGAATAAGCCTTCCTTTATATTTGTGCCGGATAAGCGATTTCATCGCCGCGTGGTTGATGGCTTTTGCGCGTGCTATTTCGGCTTTATTTTTTTCCGGATCAAGATCCGTTATTGAACGGCTCGGAAATATCATTATTTTTGTGTAAGCGCTTGAAAGCGCGGAGAGTCCCGGGCTGTCTTCGCTTAATTTCATTCCGGCAATTGCGATTACCGCTCTGGCGATATCCAGCCCCCTGCCTCCGGCTCTTCGCGCTAATGTTGAAAAAATTGTAAGATCGTAATTACTGTAATGTTCCAGAAGAAGNAGGCAGGATTTTCCTGATTCCGCCAACGCGAGAAGCTCNTCCAGATTTTCAAGCCCGTCAATTCCACTGCCAGGAAGGAAGAGCTGGTCGGACATTTCATCGACAATCGCCTCNATCGCAAGGTCGCCTTCTTGAAATACATTCTCGTCTGTAATGACTGTCGGCGCTTTGGTCATCACAAGCGCTCTTTTTATCTGATCTTTAAAAAGTGTAGCCAACGTTTCTGCCATTTTTTTCTCCTGATTTTTTATCTGTTCCAAAATAATTACGGAACATTTTTTAAATTTTGATTAATTCAATAATCACTCTGCATGCGGCGCACATTTCNCTNACGCTGATCCATTCCAGCCTGCTGTGAAAATTACGCCCCCCGGTGAAAATGTTCGGAGTGGGTATGCCAAGCTCTGTCAGTCTTGAACCGTCTGTTCCGCCGCGCACAGGTTTTTGAATCCACTCAATACCGGAGTTTTTAACAGCTTGTTTTAAACGCTCCATCACTTCGGGCATTTTATCAATCCCGGATTTCATATTATAGTATTGCGCCTGAGTTTTAACAATTACCTTTCCGCCCGGAAACTGAGCTTCGACAGTTTTCGCGAATGTATCAAGCGCGGCTATCCGGCGTTTCATTCCGTCATCATCAAAATCGCGGAGATAAACTTCCAAAACGGCTTTTTCAAGGCTGCCGGAAATNTCCATCGGGCAGTAATAACCGTAATANCCGTCTGTNGCTTCCGGGCTTTCGTTACGCGGCAAAAGTGACGCGTAGACAGACGCCATCAGCGCGGCGTTGGCAAGAATGCCTCTGGCGTGTCCGACGTGAATCACTTTTCCGGTGAATTCAATATCCGCTTTCCACGCGTTAAAACATTCGCTTTCGATTTCACCTACAGGGCCGCCGTCTACAGTATAGCAGAAAACGGATTTGATTTCAGCTAACGGAAACTCNGGCAGTCCTTTTCCCGTTTCTTCGTCGGGAGTAAAAATAATTTCGACAGGTCCGTGTTTAATCTGCGGACATTGTTTTGATATTGAATCAGCCGTGATGTACTCAACAGCCGCCATGATTTCCGCAATTCCCGCCTTGTTGTCCGCGCCTAACAAAGTTGTGCCGTCGCTGTGAATAACCGCTTTACCTTTTTGTTCCGCAAGCCCGGGCTCAATTGACGGGTCGAGACAAAGGCCGCCCGTAAGATCGATTTTTTCACCGTTGTAATTCTTTATAAGCTGAGGTTTAACGTTCCTGCCTGAGACATCGCTTGCGGTGTCAAGATGCGCTATTAAACCGATGCACGGCTTGTTTTCCATTCCGGCGCTTGCAGGAAGAC
>WQTB01000268.1 GCA_009786495.1 Treponema sp. | reverse complement strand
TAGGAGCCCTTCATGGCACAGCACCAATTTCAAACAGAAGTCAGCCGTCTTTTGCACCTTATCATTCATTCCCTGTATTCAAACCGGGAAATCTTTCTCAGNGAACTTGTTTCCAACGCGTCGGACGCGCTGGACAAGCTNAAGTACCTGACTGTCGCGGATGAAGCGTACAAGTCNGTAAATTTTGATCCGCGGATCGATATAAGNTTTNATAAAGACGCNAAAACTTTAACAATATCAGATAACGGAATCGGCATGAACGAAGCGGATTTAATCGACTCGCTTGGAACCATCGCGCGATCCGGCACAAAGGCGTTTTTGGAAAAGCTCGCCGAAGACGCGAAAAAAGATTCCAATTTAATCGGGCAGTTCGGCGTAGGTTTTTATTCGGCTTTTATGGTCGCGGAAAAGATCGATGTTATAAGCCGCAAGGCCGCGGAAGGCACAGCATGGAAATGGGTAAGCGACGGCAAGGAAGGCTTTGAAATAGAAAGCGCAGCCCGCGACTGCCAGGGCACAACCGTGATTTTATACCTGACTGANGAAGGAACAGAATACGCAAACCGCTGGTCAATCGAAGATATTATCAAGCGTTATTCCAATCATGTGGCGTTTCCGATTTACCTTACATACGATGAAAAAGAATGGGACGATAAAGGCAAGGAAAAAGGCAGCGTAACAAAAACCGACAGGATAAACTCGGGAACAGCGCTCTGGCGGCGGTCAAANAATGAACTNAAAGACGANGATTACAATGAGTTTTACAAACAACTGGGACATGACAGNGACGCGCCGTTACACCACATTCACACAAAAGCCGAAGGCACGCTTGAATACTCAACATTATTTTACATTCCCAAAAAAGCTCCGTTTGATTTATACAATGTCGATTACAAGCCAGGCGTTAAGCTTTATGTAAAGCGCGTCTTCATTACCGANGACGACAAGGANCTGATGCCGACATATCTTCGCTTTGTAAAGGGCGTTATCGATTCTGAAGACNTGCCGTTAAATGTAAGCCGNGAAATTCTTCAGCAGAATAAAATTCTTTTAAACATAAAAAACGCTTCCGTAAAAAAACTGCTTGCCGAATTCAAACAGATGGCGGATAACGCTGTTTCAGGCGGTGATGAAGCATCGGAGAAATGGAACACGTTTATCGAGCAATTTAATCGCCCGCTAAAAGAAGGGCTTTATCAGGATTTCGCCAACCGCGACGCGATTCAGGAGCTTGTGCGTTTTAAAAGCACTGCGTTAAATGAAAGCCCGGACGGCAAGGCCGCCTGGACAAGTTTCGCGGATTATGTAAGCCGCATGAAAAGCGATCAAAAAAATATTTANTATATTACAGGCGGCGACGAAAAAACGCTNCGCGCATCCCCGTTACTGGAAGCTTACCGCGCGAAAGAAATTGAAGTTCTTATAATGGACGATGACATCGACGAAATAATAATTCCAAGCCTTCATAATTACCGCAAAGAAACAATCGGAACGGACGGCAAAACAGAAAGCCAGAGCTGGGAACTCAAGGCAGTTAACCGCGCCGGCGCGGATGAAGAGCTGGGCGAAAANAAAGACAAAACCGCCGAAAAGGAAGCGAAACCTGTTATTGAAAAAATTAAAAAAGCCCTGGGNGACCGCGTAAAAGACGTAAAACTTTCGCGCCGGCTTCATGATTCGCCTTCATGCATCGTCGCCGACGAAAACGATCCGTCGATGCAGATGGCGCAGATGCTCAAAGCGATGGGACAGGCCCCGATGACTGACATCAAACCGATCCTGGAAGTAAACGGCGATCACCCGATTGTCACCGGCCTTAAAGAAATTGACGACGAAGCGCGAATCGCCGATGTCGCCGGCGTACTGCTCGATCAGGCGCTTTTAGTTGAAGGCATCAAACTGAAAGACCCTTCAGACTTCGTCAAGAGGATGAATCGTCTGCTTGCAAAATAAGCGGACGAAGTCTGGCGACTTTGTAAAGAGACTGAATCGGCTGCTTGCGGGGCAAGCGTTTATAGCCACAAGGACGCAATTGGAACGGCGAGCAGATTTTCCTCAAAGCGGATAGTTCTGTCGCCGGAATACAAAATAATTCCAGTATAAGGGGTTTTGTTTTTAATAATATTTTCACGAAACCATATTTGCGTTTTAAATTCATCCTTGGAGACTCCATGACCTGCTTTTACTTCTATTCCCACGAGCGCGCCGTCATCGCGTTCTATAAGAAAATCAATTTCTCTTTTAAGCCGGTCGCGGTATTGAAAAAGGCTGTACCTGCTTTCTAAATCAAGCTGGGCGGACAATTCCTGAAAAACAAATGTTTCCATCAGTTTGCCTGATCGGTCATTATTAATAATTGTATCATTAAAATTCCAGCCAAGAATCGAAGTCATTAAACCTGTATCGGCGGCATAAAATTTTGAACGCTTTCCAATCCGCTCATAATCTGTTTTAAGCCATGGTGATACTTTTTCAAATATATACATATAAACAAATGTGTTAATATAACTGTCCAGTGTAATTTTATTTATGGAAAGATTCGCTGTAATTTGCGATAATTCCATAAATTTGGCAGACCATGAAGCCAGAATACCGACAAGATTTATTAAATCATCCTGCCTGCGAATATTTGCGATGTCCTTTAAATCGCGGTGAAGAATTGTGTTAATATAATCGTTATGCCATTCTTTTCTATGTTGCGGATTATTAATGGCAGCAGCTTCGGGATAACCGCCGCGAAAAGCAAGATTAAAAATCGCTTCTTTATTGTA
>WQTB01000267.1 GCA_009786495.1 Treponema sp. | reverse complement strand
CCGTCAAGATATTTCCAGAAAAGCGATACGTCTTTTTCTCCGCAGTGCATGGCGCGGATTCCGATACGCGGGAGGTTAATAGTAGTAAAAGAAAGATTTCCCCTGTTATTTGTAATTTCNGGTCCGTTACANTTTGAGATAACGCGCGTTCTGCATCCCATGTACGCGACTTCCTCGTCANGGTAGGGTTTNTTAAAACTTGAATCCTGAAATGAATATGTGGGAAAGAGGCGTTTACACGCGACGCGCATACTGAGCCTGAAAAGATCGTAGTTCGGATCTCCTTCCTCAAAATTAACGCCTTCTTTTAATTTAAAACATAGATTAGGAAACAGTGGAGATTCTCCCTTGCCTAAACCTTTTTCGTACGCGAGAAGAAAACATTCGCAGACAAGGCGGCCGGCTTCCGATGTATCGGTTCCGAAATTAATACTAGAAAAAGGAACCTGTGCTCCGGCTCTTGAGTGCATTGTATTAAGATTGTAAATAAATCCTTCCATCGCTTGAAAAGTTTCTTCGCGTGTAAGATCGTATACTAGCTTTTTTAATTTTTTTTCATCGGCTTCCAAGCCAAGCTCTATAAGATTTTCTCTTAATAATTTTTCCTGTTTTATTTTTTCGATTTCAACATAAGCCGCCATGTCTCTGTCAAAATACGCGAAAGACTGCCCGCCGTGCATATCATTTTGATTGCTCTGAAGAATTATCGCGGCAAGCGAAGCTGCGGTCTTGATTCCTTTAGGCGGGCGGATGTAACCATGCCCGTTGTTAAAACCATCGCGCAGCAGCCTGTCAAGCGGAATCTGAAGGCATGTCATTGTTTTTCCGTACCACGAAAGGTCATGAATATAAATATCGCCGCAGATATGCGCGTTCGCTTCTTTCTCCGGGAGGACGCGCTTTAAATAGTAATTTTTAGAAGCGATCTCGGAAATTTGTAAAACTTTCGCCGAAGGCGAATTACCGACATTGGCGTTATCGCGGTTTGTCTCCTGTAAAATCAGCGAGACAGCGTTCATCAGCTCGCTGCGCGCCTCCCTCAACCTGGAGCGGTTTTCGCGGTAAAGGATATACGCCTTCGCGGCTTTTACGAGACCTTGTTCGATTAAAACTGTTTCTACTATATCCTGGACATTTTCGACCGTAAAACTGTCTTTTCCGTATTGCAGTTTGATTTTTTTAATTACTTCCAGCATCAGCTCAACTGCCCGCTGCCTGTCTTCCTCTCCTACAGCCTGCAAACACTTGACAATTGCATCCGTTATCTTGCTTTCATGGAACCCCTGGGTTCTTCCATCCCTTTTTATAATCGACGAGAACACTGCCACCCCTCCCAAGGTTCATCACCTGCGGCGATATAAGTAAACGATGAAAATAACTCTATATCTATTTTAATAATCTGTCAATGAAAAAAACGGCAGTCTTTATTTAAATATTTTAAGAAAAAATGTTTGATATTTAGTATAAGTCAGCGATAATTTTACACCGCCTTGATCACATAATAATAAAATGATATTCTAAAGCGGATTTTCATTAAAAAAGCGAGGTGAAGATATGAATGACACGCAAGTCACAATCGATATACCCGGAATTGACGAAGCCACCGCCTTATCAATTTGCGGCAGAAATATCGGTATTTATATAAGCACCCTCCGGCTTTATGTAAATAATATCACTTTAGCGCTCGAAAAAATCCGCAATGTAACGGANGAAGACCTNGATAACTATACCGCAAGGGTTCACGGNATTAANGGTATCAGCGAATATATCGGAGCCAGAGAAATAAGGAAGAAAGCGAAAAATCTGGAGCGGCTGGCAAAAACCGGCGATATAGGTTTAGTCCGCGAGCAAAACGGGGATTTTGTAAGGCAGGTTGAGGAGATGCTCCATGCTATCCGAAACTGGCTTGAAAAAAAAGAAACAAAAACACCATAAAAAATTTTTAACTTGACAAGCGCAGTCCCGTAATGTATTATTATCATAGTTGAACAATTGCTCAACTATGATACTGATGCCGGAGGGCTGTATGAATAACGAAAAATTAAACCTTATAAGGCTGCTTACAGGAGCCGCCATTTTTATTACCGGTTTTATACTCGAAATAATCACAAAGTACGATTTTTTTCCGCTTTTTTTAACGGCTTACATAATTCTTGGCGGCGATATTGTTTACCGGGCGCTTAAAAATATATTTAAGGGGCAGTTTTTTGATGAAAATTTCCTGATGAGCATTGCGACAATCGGCGCTTTCATTCTTGGGGAATTTTCCGAAGCCGCCGCCGTTATGCTTTTTTATCAGGCAGGCGAATATTTTCAGGATATGGCAGTAAGAAGATCGAAAAAGTCCATTACCGATTTAATGGATATAAGGCCTGATTACGCAAATTTAAAAGAAGGCGGCAATATTGTAAAAGTCTCTCCCGCCGCTGTGCGTCCGGGTGATATAATTGTTATAAAGCCGGGCGAAAAAATTCCGCTTGACGGGATTGTAATCGAAGGCTCTTCCATGCTTGACACTTCCGCGCTTACAGGCGAGTCTGTTCCGCGAAAAGCAGAAATAAAAAGCGCGGTNCTTTCNGGCTGCGTAAACTTAAACGGCTTACTTACAGTTGAAGTGACAAAAACATTCGGCGAATCCACAGTTTCTAAAATAATTGATCTTGTTGAAAACGCCTCCGGCAAAAAAGCGAAAACGGAAAATTTCATAACGCGTTTCGCCCGTTATTATACGCCTGTTGTCGTGATTCTCGCGTTTTTGTTAGCTGTCATTCCTTCACTG
>WQTB01000266.1 GCA_009786495.1 Treponema sp. | reverse complement strand
TGTTTCCGTTTTCCAGATTCAGATTAAAATCCGGGAGTACAATGCAAAGACGGCAGATGTTCCACGGCAGAAAATAATGCAGGTACGCGCTTAAATAACCGGGGCGTGCAAGATATGAAAGCGATCTTTGTCCGCGCTGGTTTGTAAGCAGTTTTGAAAGATCCGCGATGTCATGCGGCAGNTTGTTTCTGAACCGCTGCGGAACAGGAAAAGTTTTTTCTAGCAGCTTTGGCAGATCATTTATAAGCGGATTATCGTATAACAGAGGATACCGGTACAATTTCGTAACCAGAGCGTATTAAAGCATCCAGCAGCACTTCAACGCTCTGGAATAAATAATTGTCTCTGCCCCCTGTAAGCAAACCAAGCCGTATTGGAATAACAGCGCCTGTTTCGCTTTGATGTATAATTGATTCTATCATTTCGGCGGGATGAACCTGGCGCATATTAAGCCTCAGCGAATCTTCCTTTGACATCCAGTCGCCGGGATCGATGGTTCTGTTCGCAGTGATGTAACCTGCAGACGCCGCGGCGGAAGTTACAACCGAAGAGCTGCGGTAATACGGAGGATGCCAGATAATTGTAAGCTCTTTGCCTGTCGCCCTGTGAAACTCGTCTTCGTTACGCGCAAGTCCCTGCGTTATAAAATCGCGCGTTATTAAATATCTTGTGTCGGAAAAATCGATGGGAGCGTAAAACATTGAAGCGGCTTCGTGCCCGGCTTCTGCGATGATTGACGCCGCCGCGGGATTGCGCCTGATAAATTCGCCGTTAAGAAAAAATGTCGCCCTTATTCCGTATCTGCGCAGGACTGAAAGCACATAAGGCAGACCGGTGTCGTCATCGTAAAGATCAAAACACAGCGCAATTTTTGATTGCGCATAACGCGCGGGTTTTAATACGCTGCTTGCTGTGTGTCCGGCGGTAAAAGAAACAGTGCCAGCTGATACCGCGTTCCTTATCATTATCATATTTGCGAAATGCGCTGTTGCGACAGGTTCAAGAAAAACGCGGAAACGATCGGAAGAAAGCGATACAGGTTTTATTCTCGGATTAGACGTAAGCGTCCACGCGCCTGTGCCGTCGCTTGCAAACCATTCGCTGCCTATCCGCGCAAGAAGACGCGGCGAACCTGAGGAAGTATCTTCAAAACCGAATTCATCCGCGCCCGAAAGACTGATCCTTCTTCGCGGGAATGACGCGCTCGATACATTTATTTCTTCTATGAATCTTGCGTTGCCCGTAAGAAGCTGCCTGTTGTTTACCCAAATGCAGGAATAAACAGGATCACGGCTAAGCCTTTGTATAAGCCGCCAGTTTAAATAATCCCACAGTTCAAGTCCGTTAGCTCCCCAGAATACAGCCCTTGTCCCGTCAGGAGAAAGCGCACCGTTAGGTGACAGCGGAGCGTCGCTTCCGGGCAATGAGCTTATTACAGAGCCGTCATTCCTGAAGCGCATCACTATTGTCTGATTATGAAGCAGATAACTGACCGTGATGCTGCCGTTTTCCGGCCAGAGAACATTAAAATTTTCCGCGTCATACGGAATTAAAATATGGGGAAAAACAACCTGTGCGTTATTCGCGGTTTCGTTTAACGGGAAAAAGAAAAGGCTTTTATTGCTTTTATTTATCAGTATTAAGCCGGAATCNGGCGCGATCCAGTATTTATCAAAATTGGAATCGAAATCGAAGGGAAANACGCCCATAACAGTTCCGATGGAAAGAAAATCGCCGTATATTGTCCGCGTAAANAGTTCGGGATTTCTTACGCGGTATAAAGTATTGCCCGCATAATAAAAAAATTCTCCGTTGTGTCCCCAGCAGACAGAGTTGATTCCCCCTGATCCGATCATTCTGAAACGTTCATCAATAAGNACTGACATATCGTCCAGAATGGGATANAAATACAATCTGCCGCTTTTTGAATAAACAAAAAGCCTTGAATCAGGGCTCCACTTTACCGGAAAGTCCTGACCCGGTAGTTCGATACTTTCGCTTATTACCCTTTTTGCGCCGCTTGNGTTATTGATAAGAACAAGATTTCCGTAGCCCGCGCTTACAGGTTCGATATAAAGAAAAAAACGGCCGTCTGAAGATGCNGCTATATCCTGAATCCTTCCCTTTAGCGGAATATTTTTGTTTNAAAATGAAGGATATCCTGNAAGCGCNGAAGGAAGTCCGCCTGCCGCCGGAATCGTAAGCGCGCCGAAGCGGTTAACATTAATGATTGTTCTTCCGTTGTCTACAAGATACATTTTATCGGGGAAAGCCGTTACCTGTCTGATCGACATATCTGTAAGCTGCGAAACAAAGACAGCGCTCTGGCCTTCAAAATCCGCTCTGAACATAAGCCTGTTATCGTTTGAAAGATTTAAGCTGCTGAAGTTCACAGCGTAAAGATTGAAAACCGCCGTGAAGGAAAGGAGAATCATCAATACGAGAATTTTTATGGGGATTTTTTTATACGGCAAATATGATCTCATTGAACTCCCGCGCGCCGTTAAACAAAACGCATTTTAAACCCGCGATTCAAGAAAGGCGTCAAGCTCCTGTTCCAGCTCATTAAGACGCTCTTCCATCACTTTTATCCGCCGGATTGAGAATTTAATCTGCCTGTTCATCAGCCCTTCGCATGCTTTATCGACAATATCGCTGAATGTGTATTCATTCGTTTCCATACCGCCGCTTTTAACAAGACCGGAAGCGATTTTCTGGTTTGAGGATTCACCGCCTGCTATCGCTGATTTTTCACTAAATGCCATATTATTATTTTAATCTATACTATTGGTTATTTTCCACA
>WQTB01000265.1 GCA_009786495.1 Treponema sp. | reverse complement strand
CCGTTAGACATTAGATGATTCAATATGGACATAATCATGAAAAGGCTTCTGCCAAGCCGCGATAATTCAGAACAAATAATTAAATCGTCTTTTTTAACTTCCGCAAGAAGCGAACCTAAAAGGCGTTTATCCGGCGATTTAGTTCCGCTGATTTTTTCTTCTATCCATTGTTCAATTTTAAAATTGTTGTTCAAGCAAAACCGTTCTATTTCAAAACGCTGATTGTCAACAGTTTGCTTGTCCGTGCTGACCCTGATATAACCGTATACCATAGTATCTAAATTAAACTAATTCTTCCTTCCCGCGATTTTTCCCCATGTATCTCTAAGGCCGACAGTTCTGTTAAACACCGGTTTTTTATCCTTTCCGCCGCTTTCTTCGCGCGTAAAATATCCGAGCCTTTCAAATTGATACGCCTGCCCCGGCTCCGCTTCGGCAAGCGCAGGTTCGCCGAGCGCGTTCTCAATTATTTCCAGCGAATCAGGATTAAGATTGTCAGTAAACTCGCCCGCCGAACCGTCCGCGCGCGATGCGATTTCCATCGGGCGTTCGGTTTTAAAAAGATTATCGTAAAGGCGCGCTTCTACCGGAACCGCCGCTTTTGCGCTTACCCAGTGAATCGTTCCCTTTATTTTTTTNTTATCGAATGCGGCGCTGCTTCCTGCGTTGCCGCCCTTTGTNTGCGGATCATACGCGCAGCGTACAGCGGTTATATTTCCGTTATCGTCTTTGTCAAACCCTGTGCATGTNATGATATACGCGTAACGCAGGCGCACCGAATTTCCGGGAAACAGCCTGAAGTACTTNGGCGGCGGAATTTCTTCAAAGTCATCGCGCTCTATCCATAGCTCCCGCGAGAATGTAACGCGGCGCGTTCCGGCTGATTCATCTTCGGGATTATTTACAGCTTCAAGTTCTTCAGTTAAATCACCGCTGTAATTTTCGATTATTAATTTTAACGGACGAAGGACAGCCATTACCCGCAGCGCGCGTTTATTCAAATCTTCGCGCANGCAGTATTCAAGAAATGCGATGTCCACCATACTGTCTGTTTTGGCGATTCCAATCTGCGAGACAAAACTGCGGATNGCCTGCGGCGTGTAGCCNCTCCTTCTTAAGCCCGCGATTGTAGGCATACGCGGATCGTCCCAGCCTGAAACATGATTATCCTGCACAAGTTTCAAAAGCCAGCGTTTGCTCATAACGGTGTAAGTCAAATTAAGACGCGCGAATTCTATCTGGCGCGAAGGAAACACTTCCGCTTCATTTATAAACCATTCGTAAAGCGGCCTGTGAATTTCGTATTCAAGCGAACACAGCGAGTGAGTTATGCCTTCCTTCGCGTCCGAAAGCGGATGCTGAAAATCGTACATCGGATAGATGCACCAGGAATTGCCTGTTCTGTAATGATGCTCACGGCGTATACGGTACATGACAGGATCGCGCATTATAAGATTGGGATGAGTCATGTCGATTTTCGCGCGCAGGGTTTTAGCCCCGTCGGGAAATTCGCCGGCGCGCATACGCGCGAAAAGATCAAGATTTTCTTCTATTGAGCGATCCCTGTATGGGCTGTTTTTCCCCGGCGGCGTAATTGTAATGTTATTCTTGTCCGCAACAGCGGTTCCCCTGTACTCGCTCATTTCAGTGTCGCTTAGATCATCAACATACGCTTTTCCTTTTTTGATAATTTTCAGCGCNANATCGTAAAGGTAATCGTAATAATCGGAAGCGTAATATTCGCGGTCTTCCCAGTCATATCCCATCCATTTNATGTCGCGCTTGATTGCCTCGACATAGGACATNTCTTCCTTCTCNGGGTTTGTATCGTCAAAGCGCAGATTGCATTTNCCGCCGAATTTTTCCGCCATGCTGAAGTCGATATAAAAAGCCTTGCAGTGGCCGATATGCAGCCATCCGTTCGGCTCCGGCGGAAACCTTGTATGCACATAACTAAACCGCCCCNCTGCCAGATCTTCTTTAATAAATTCGCTGATAAAATCCGTGCCGCCGCCAGTTCCGGCGGAATCATTTTTNGCGTCAGTCATATTNTTANTCCTTAAAATCAGAAATTAGTCAGATAACAAAGCCCGAGAAGCAGTACAGCCCATAAAACTTTATCGCTCCGATCCATATTTTTATCGGTAAAATTTTTAATCGTCTCAAGCCTTCCGCCGTACCACCAGAAAAGTCCCATCTGCGCGTCTATGCGGAAAGTGTATTCGGTAAAGTCTTCTTTATCGCTTTGGGCTCCGAATAATAAATAAGCAAGTTCATCGATTATTTTGCTNAAGTTGTCAATCGCNTTTTTATAATCGGCCTGTTCTATAGTCATCATAAAAACCGGAATATTGTCCTGCAGCGTGTTCTTCCTAAGCTCGTCCTGTTTTTCCACCCAGGTTTTTCTTATTAATAAATCGAGATTGTTTTGAAACTGATCAAGGAATGTNTTGAATTCCAGGCTGTTTTTTTCAAGNGCGAACAGCCGNTGATATTCAATACCGATACCCAAAACTTTGGCAAATTCACCTGCTGTTTTTAAATCAGGTTTCTGGCCTTTATTAAGTCCGTCTTTTGGGAACAGGCGCTCAGCCGCCTTCCGGTAATCCCCGGGTATTGCAATATTCATGGATGTTTGACCTCGATACATAAGATCAAGATGCAAAGAAATTGCGATTTAGTCAAGGTATGTAAAATTAATATAATAAAATTTAAACCAGGTTAAGGTATTTCTTTACGGCTTTTATTGTGGATGGAAACGCGAATTGGGTGAAATCGATTTCTTCCGGTTTTAGAAAGAGAACGG
>WQTB01000264.1 GCA_009786495.1 Treponema sp. | reverse complement strand
TTCCGTCATTGTAAGCACTTTCGCGTAATCGCTTTTTACTTCGCTGCTTTGCGTCTTTAAGCTGCTCAGGACGGAAATAACATCGCTGCTCTCCGCTGACANNTCATTTAAAGTGTTNATCAAATTNGTCATGGTCTGGGCAAAATCGTTTATTTCCGTTGACATTTCGCTGATTCGGGAATCGGTATCGCCTGACTGTTTTGATGTTACGGAAATTCCGTCTATAATGCTTTTCAGCGTCACCGAAATGCTGCGCGAGTTTTCTCTTGTGCTTTCAGACAGACGCCTGATTTCGTTCGCGACTACCGCGAATCCCATTCCGGCGTCGCCTGCGTGCGCGGCTTCGATCGCGGCATTCATTGAAAGCAGATTNGTGTTAGCTGCAATCGCGCTGATAATCTTGATTGCCGAAGCGATTCCGTCAACNGATTCTGAAATTTCGCGGACAGATTCAATNGTTCCCCTCATTGATTCNTTGCTCTTTACCGCGTTATCCAGCAGATCTTTTATGTCTCCCTGTTTGCTTATGGAAATCGCCGACGTGCTTTTNANCGACTTAACCATTACTTCAGTTTTTCTGGACGACTCTTCAACAGACTGCGACTGAACTTCAATGGTTTCGCTTAGTTCATGCACAATTTTGATTATTCCGTCGATAAGTTCNGTAGCTTCGCTAATGTGTTCAGTAAGNATTNNCAAAAGCTCCTCTACCTTCATTTCTTCCGCCAGCAGCGAAAGGATGTAGTGGGCGCAGTGATCCGCTTTATTAAGATTGTTGAAAATCGCGGTCGCCATAGTTTTGCAGCTTCCGTAACCGCATGCGGTGCAGTCATACAAATCTTCCAGGTTGTATTTCCTCATGCTTTTGTAAATATTATTAAGTTCGACGGCGTCAGGAATTTTAATATAATTATTTTCCGAAAGATTTTTATATTCGCGGTTATATAAACCTTTTCTCCAGTACTGGTTCAGAACCTTATGNTATTTTTTGTATACCCATTCGCCTTTCTGATGGCCGTGATACGATTCAAGACTGTGCCTTCTTTTACGAATCGGGTTTTCAAGCACAACTGTAGGCACACGGCTGTTTCCGGTTCCGGGACCGCCGTTACAGCCTTTTTCGCAGTTCAAACAGTCTATGAGAAGCGACAGTTCGACATTGGTATTCAGAAGTTTTACCATTTCTTCCAGATACGGATAGATTGTGTGAACGCCTTCGGATTTATGCGTTTTCCGCCTAAGACCNGGAACAAACCGCTCCGCCGTGTCCAGCAAGCCGCCNGGAGACGAAAACCCGACCGCGCGTTCGGCATGAGGCCCCGTATATTCAACCTGCGGAAACGACTCCACGCTGATACTTTTATCCGTCATATAATCTCTTAACGCAAGCATTGTGACATTGTAATCCGCCATTTTTGTTTCTTCAAATTCGCGCTTTTTTGCGATACACGGAGAAATTACGGCGATTTTATGGCTGTTGTACTGCGGATAATAAGCGCGGATCATTTTTATCGTGTGCAGCATCGGGCTGTCGGCAGGGGCGAGATACGGAATCAGNTCGGGATGATAAATCTGGATGAAGCTNACTATCGCAGGNCACGGCTGCGCGATAACNGAGCGCGGGTTTTTTTCCTTTATATAATCAAGGTATGATATTACAGTCAGTTCCGCGCCGAAACTTACGTCAAAAAACGCTTCAACTCCGAGTGATTTAAGCCAGCCGTTAACATTAAGGAATTTCTCGGGAAACACAGAAGCTACCGCCGGAGCGACAACAGCCACCATTTTATCTCCGCGTTTTAANTCTTCAAAAAATTGCGGAGTATCGTCGATATAAGTGCGGGCTTTATGCGTACACACAATGATGCAATTACCGCATCCTATGCAGATATCATGTTTTATCAAAAGTTTTTCACCGGATCCATCCATACAGAATTTGACCGGACAGCCTGTAATACACGCATAACAGTTGATACATTTTTTTTCGTCAATATGTATTACCGGAGCAAGAGAAGATTTTCCCATGATAAACTCCTACAATAATTAACTCTTGGAAAAATATACCAATTTTGTATATTTTATGCAATAGGCAGGACATTTCCGCCGCGAAAAAAATTATTGAAATCCTATTTAATTCCAAGAGAATCGAAATATGCAACAACGAAGACGGCGGGACTGTTCCAGTAAACGGCGATTTCATTGGCTGACGCTGTCCATGTATTGTCGATAAAAAATTTCGCAGGCGGGGTGTCAGGCGGTATCAGCTTTTTGCAGACAGGATCGGGAAAGCGTTTGTTAGGACCCCCGGAAACAAGTCCCGGCACAGGATCGTCAACGTTATCCGCATAGGAAGGCCTGTGATGCGGATACCTGTACGCGTTTTCACCGAAACCGGTGACAAAGCTGTAACCTGCGGCGTTCATTCCAAGCATGTAGTCCAGCTGCGCCTGCGCCGCGTTCTGATAATCATTATTTCCTNTAAGCAGTTTTGCGCAAATCANCACGATTGCGTTACTCATTACAGGAAGTATCGAGCCCCAGATATACTCATTTTCGTTCAGCGCAGTGCCGTATCCGCTATTCANGTGTTTTTCGCGGAAAGAATCAGCTGCGGCGATAAACCTTTCGCGAAGNCTTTTGATAAAATCCCTGTCCGGAATTTCACAGGCGAAAAGGCAGCANAGCGATCCGAACCCGCCTGTTTCACGCCAGCCAAGTTTTGCGGCGTCAACCTTGTCAGCCAGCGAGTATATAGTCTTTAAAAAACGATCTTCTTTTAAGGCGGCGTACAGTTCGCACGCAGCCCA
>WQTB01000263.1 GCA_009786495.1 Treponema sp. | reverse complement strand
GTCGATTTTGACAATGATTACAAAACCATGGAAAGCGATTACATGGAAACAATCTGGTGGATCATGTCTTCGCTCTGGAAGAAAGGGCTTTTGTACGAAGGCCATTACATTCTTCCCTACTGCCCAAGATGCGCCACAGTCCTTTCCAATCACGAGCTAAATCTTGGCGGCTACAAAGACGTTCATGATCCGGCTATTACTGTGCGGTTTAAGACAGCAGGCGGCGGAAAAGAGAAGATTTCATTTCCTGAGAACACATATCTATTGGCATGGACGACAACTCCCTGGACGCTTCCGTCTAACCTTGCGCTTACAATGGGAGAAAATATCGACTATGTTTTAATCGAAGATGCCACTCCCAACTCTGCGCTCCGCCAGCATTACATTCTCGCCGAAGCGCGACTGCCTGCGTTTTATAAAGATCCGGCTGAATATAAAATCATCTGGAAGAAAAAAGGCGGACAGCTTGCAGGAATTCAATATGAGCCTTTATTACCTTATTTTAAAGATGCGCCTAACGCCTTCCGCGTGTTCCTCGGCGATTTTGTCACAACAGAAGACGGCACGGGGATCGTGCACACGGCTCCCGGTTTCGGCGAAGACGACGCGCGCGTTTTAAAAGGAACAGGAATCCCCGTTATCTGCCCCGTAGACGAAGAATGTAAATTTACATCTGAAGTAACGGACTTTGCGGGTCTGTTTGTAAAAGACGCCGACAAGGCAATCATCGATAAATTAAGGGAAGAAGGCAAACTTGTTAAACGCGATCAAATACTTCACGCGTATCCGCACTGCTGGCGCTGCGCAAGCCCGCTAATTTACCGCGCTGTCGGTTCGTGGTTTGTCAGCGTGGAAAAAATCAAACAGGACATGATAGAAGCGAACAGTAAAATTTACTGGGTTCCCGGCCATATAAAAGAAGGAAGATTCGGCAAATGGCTTGAAGGAGCGCGCGACTGGGCGATAAGCCGCAGCCGTTACTGGGGGAACCCGCTTCCTGTCTGGCGCTGCGGCGAATGCGGAAAAATAATCTGCGTCGGCAGCCGCGCGGAATTAAAAGAGCTTTCTGGAATTTATCCTGACGATCTTCACAAGCATTTTGTCGATGAAATAAAAATCCCGTGCGAAAAAACAAGGCGGCGACTGCAAGGGAACAATGACGCGCGTTCCCGAAGTTCTTGACTGCTGGTTTGAATCAGGCGCGATGCCTTACGCGCAGAATCATTATCCGTTTGAAAACAAGGAATTTTTTGAAAACCATTTTCCGTCGGATTTTATAAGCGAAGGGCTTGATCAGACGCGTGGCTGGTTTTACACGCTCACTGTTCTTGCAGCGGCTCTGTTTAAAAAACCGGCTTTTAAAAACTGCGTTGTAAGCGGGCTTGTGCTGGCAACGGACGGCAAGAAAATGAGCAAGAGCCTTCGCAATTACACAGACCCAAACCACGTGATTAATTCTTTCGGCGCGGACGCGCTCCGCCTTTTCCTTGTACACTCCGCTGTTGTCAAAGCGGATGATCTCCGCTACAGCGACGAAGGCGTGCGCGAAGTAATGAAAAGCATTATCATCCCGCTTTGGAATTCCTACAGCTTTTTTATCACATACGCGAACATCGATAATGTTACTCCTGAGTCCGCGCCTTCAAATCCCGTAAACCCGCTGGATCAATGGATACTTTCAGAAACGCAGACGCTTGTAGAAAAAACAGGCGAAGCGCTGGAAGCGTACGATCTGAGCCGCGCTGTCGATCCGATTTTACGTTTTATCGATCTTTTGAATAACTGGTATATCCGCCGTTCGCGCCGCCGTTTTTGGAGAAGCGGATACGACAGCGACAAACACGAAGCGTACGGCACGCTTTATCAGGCTATAAAAACATTAATTACAATAACCGCTCCGTTTATGCCTTTTACAACGGACGCAATCTGGCAAAACCTGCGTCTGGAAAGCGATGCGATTTCCGTCCATCTTGCGGATTATCCTGCGCCTGATGAATCACGGCGGAACAGGGAGCTTGAGTTCAGGATGGCTTCCGTCATGAAAGCTGTCTCGATCGGACGGTCGCTGCGTTCGCAGTACAACATCAAAATGCGCCAGCCGCTTCGCAAGGCGGAGCTTGTTACGCGCAACGAAGAAGAAAAAAAAGCTTTAATCGGCATGGCGGATATTATCCGCGAAGAGCTCAACGTAAAGGAAATAATTTTTTCAGATAACGAAGAAGACCTTGTCGAATACGAAGTGAAAGCGAACTTCCGCGTCCTTGGAAAAGAGCTTGGCAGGGACATGAAAGCCGCCGCGGCGAAAATCGAACAGCTTGNCCACAATGAAATTCAAAGCGTTCTTGAAGGCGCGTCGCTTTCGATTGATATTCCCGCAGAANCAGGCGGCGNAAGAGCGGTTGTTATCACAGCCGATAAACTCGACATACGCCGCAATGAAAAAGCCGCCCTGCGCGTNCTTAANGAAGGCACTTTAACTGTCGGTCTTGACACGGAAATTTCAGGCGAGCTTTCGATGGAAGGAGATATACGCGATTTAATCCGCGGNATTCAGAACGCGCGCAAGGAAACAGGTTTGTCCGTTACAGACAGGATTGAACTTGCGGTTTTCGGATCAGACAAGCTTAAAGACGCGTGGGATCGCTTCGGCGATTTGGCNGCTTCCGAGACGCTTGCGGTTAAAACGCAGTGGGAAAAAACCGGCGGACAGATCGAAATCGAAGCCGGAGACGAAACATGGCTAGTAAAAATAGTTAAGAGTCAGGAATGCATAATGACGAATTAATAATGGAGTTTGCGTTATGAAAAAAAATAAATACCTTAATATTCTAATCT
>WQTB01000262.1 GCA_009786495.1 Treponema sp. | reverse complement strand
CTTTTTTAATATTAGAGTTGTTCAATAACTGAAGTTATCGAACAAGTCCATTAATCTCCCAATCCGTCCAGCACTTCTGTCGCGCTTGTTACCTGCGGCTGNTCTTCGCCGTGGCGGACNAAGAAAAGGCTTACCATNGCAAGCGCGAAGGCGATAACNGCGTAAAGGAACAGCACCTTATAATGTCCGACAAANTCGCGGATAGCGCCGAATAAAATCGGGGATACAATCTGCGAACTGAAAGAGAACGTGTAATAATAACCGATAAATGTTCCGATTTTTGTTTCGCCCGAAAGACGCACAATCATTGGAAGCGAATTTACGTTGACCATCGCCCAGAAGAATCCGCCGAAGAAAAGACAGCCGCGTGTAAGCCAGATGTTAGCTGCAAACGCAAGCGGCAGAAACAGCAAAATAAGTCCTGTAAGGCCGATTAGTATCGCCTTGCGTCTTCCGATTTTCGCACCTAGAAAACCGGCGGGTACTGCGAATATAAGGAATGTAAGAGAAAAGATCGTAAGGGTTATTGAAGAATCACCTGCCGACGTTCCTATAAATGTGTTTGTGTAATAAAGCGAAAAAAATGTTTCCATGGCGTTGTATCCTGCAAACCATAAAAATATCCCGACCAGAATTAATACAAGGCTTTTCTTTTCATTTTTTTCCAGTTTAACTTTAACAGTTTTTGTTTTATCTTCGGCTTCGTACGCGTTTTTCGGTTCGCGCACAAAAACCATCATTACAATAAGGGCTAAAACCATCATTACAGAGATAAAAATAAAAGGAAGCGGGTTTCCGTCTCCTGTTCTGCCCTGCCAGAAATTAAACAAGATGCCGCCCGCCAAAAAAGCGATGATCGCTCCGACGCCGCCCATCAGATTTACAATTCCGTTAGCCTGGCTGCGAAGCGGCCCGGGCGTAAGGTCGGGCATGATCGCGATAACGGGCGATCTCCATATCGACATTACAAATGTAAATAAAATTAAAACCGCCATAAGCGGAAAAACGTTTGCCATGTACAAATTGGACATAAAGGGAATTACTGCGAATAGCACAGCGCATACCGGAAGGCCGATGATGATAAACGGCATACGTCGCCCGAAACGCGTACGGGTGTTATCGCTTATCTTTCCGAAAAGCGGCTGAAACACAACGCCGAAAATATTGTCAATGACCATTACAAAACCTATCAATGTAGTGCTTGATAAAAAACCTTCAAGCAGCTTAGGCACAAAATTATTATAAAGACCCCATGCCATTGACGACGCGAAAAACCCAAAAGACAGAAGCAGCGTTGTTTTTACATCCAGCTTAAACTCTTTCATAATATTCTCCTTTAATCCGCTTGATTATATAACGCGCGGCACGCTAAAGCCGTATCCGGCCTTTCGCAGATTACCGCGTCTACATTGTATTTAAGCATCAGGTTGATAGCGTCAGGATCGTCTAACGTCCACGCGCTTACCTTGATTCCGCAGGCATGACAGCGGCTTACGGTTTCAGGAAACGCCGCGATTATTTTATAATACGGATTAATCCACTGCGCGTTCATGTAATTCGCGTAAACCCAGGGATCAACCATAGCCATTTCGTATAACAGTCCAATTTGGGAATAAGGGCTCGCTCTCTGNATCGACTTNAGGTAATAATGATTAAACGAAGAATATATAATCCGGTCTTCCATCGAATATTCTTTCGCCAGATTTACAAGNTTTACATGAAGATCATTATAAATCCGGTCGACGCATTTTAATTCAATGTTTAAAGAAAGAGACGTGGGTTTTATCAGTGAAAAAACTTCCTTTAACGCGGGNATGCTGCACGAANGGCCGGGNAATAATTTNCCGAAATTAAATTTTTTTAATTCATCAAGCGTGTAATCGTTAATGTGCCCTTTTCCGTCAGAAACCCGATCGATCATCGCGTCATGCGCGACAACGATTTCGCCGTCTTTTGAAAGATGCACGTCAAGCTCAATTCCGTCGGCGCCCTGATCAACGGCGAGTGAAAACGCTTCGAGTGTATTTTCAGGACAGCAGGCCGAAGAACCCCGGTGAGCCAGTATCATCGTTTTCATCAGGGTTATTATCGCAAAAAACTACAGGTAATTGCAAGCGTCCGCCATTACAGCATAACGGCGTTATACGGACAGNAACAGNTTAAAGAGCGTTATTATTTCCTGATCGCTTAGAATATTNGTAAAAAAATCAAGGTTGTTTTCGCTTTGCGAAGAAGGGTTTGAAATAAAAAGCGAAGCNATAAAATTGGAGCCNGCAAGTCCAAAGCTTGAGGCAAGATTGATGACAGCTGCCATGCCTCTTGCCTGCGTCGGGTTATCAAACTGAAGCCGTATCACAGCTTCGTACCTGCCGGGAGATACGGTTATTAAATTAAAAAAAAGCTGTAAGACAGGGAACCGGATCGGCAGGCCCGCTTCGCTCAACATTCTTGTTATGGTATCGCCGGGATTGACAAGCCAGCAGGAAAGATCCGCGCTCCCGCGGAATTCATTAAAGCCTTCGGGGACTTGCGCGCCGCCTTTATTATCNAGTAAATCAAACGGCTGCGCGGTCANTGAAGAAGCGGCCAGAGCNTTTTTTGAATCAATCGAAAGGGAAAGTCCGCTGACGCTTGAGTACCAGTAGGAGCCGCCNGCCTGCGAACGCTGCTTCTTCCAGTTTTTGTCAAAAGTGAACGCGAAGCCTGCCTGAACATTTGGATAATTTCCCCACGCGGCAAGCTGAAAACGTTTCCCAGTTTCCGGCGGAAAAAGCGCGGCGACAAAGTATCCTGTTCTGTCCATCATCTGTTTTGTCTGCGGGTCTTTAAGTTCTTCGAGCGG
>WQTB01000261.1 GCA_009786495.1 Treponema sp. | reverse complement strand
TAAAGGAAAGAACACAAGCTCAAGTCCGCATGTTATGTGAACATTTTCTGCCTTGTTATATGAATCTGTCTGCGGGCTGCTGAAAAAGGCTGCGTCAATTATCGGAATCAGGTGAAGATCAAAATCGAAAACACTTGAAAAACTGTTATCCTGCCGCCACTGAGAAGGGCGGAACTGAAGTACCCTGAGCGGAAAATCCAGATTTAAAGAAATCATGTAATTCGCGAAAATCAATTTATCAAGAAAACCGCGAAGGACGTCTCCTGCGTAGCGGTAAAATTCGTTAAAAAACCATTGGCGGTACATTAGACGAAATGAAATGCCAGAAAAATCGCTTAAAATAAAGTGGCTTTCTGCTGACGCTTTCATATTTGCACCTAACGGCTGAATGTTATTTTCTTTACTGTAAAAATTATAGCTTAACGCGCTGCCTATACTTGCGTAAAAACCTTTCCTGAAGTTGCCAATCCAGTCCACACGGCCAAAATCAAGACTGTGGGTAAAACCCAGTAAAGGACCTTTCCTGAAGTCATTAAGCGGCCATTGGGGCAGCTCATGATTAAAGACAGCGTATAACTCCTGCGAATAAACTAACTCGCCCATGCTTTCAATTTTTAATCCTGTAGGTATATAAATATTTATATACGGCTTACTGGAAAAGTATAAACCTTCCTGAAACCGGCCGTATCTGTCTTGATATTCTTGCGGGTTTTCCTTATCTAAGAAAAAAGACTCTGAAAACCCGATTGTAAAGATCGTTCTTTTAAGCGGAAGTTCAACTGATAAACCTGTAGTATTGCCGTAAAAAAAAGGTTTTTCGGCTGACATCCGATACATAAATTCATTATCAAAATCAATTTCCCAAATCAAACCGAAAAGCGGAAAAGGAATGTTTGAATCAAGCAGGAATGAAAAAGTTGATTTTCCTTCAATGTCATACTGATAACCCAAATCCAGTTTTAAAGGACTCATTGCGCCTAAAAAATTATAATCGCGCGCTTTTATTGAAATGCTGAAACCCGAATTATCATCGTATTTTGGATAGGGCAGAGCGATAATATTCCATGAATCCTTTGTATAAATAACAAGGTCTACAGGATACGCTTCTTCACTGTCAAAAGGAAGAGCCTGTCCTGTTGTATATTCAATTCGCGCGCTTTCAAATATTCTTTCGTTTAATAGTAATTGCGTTTTTTCGCTGATAAAATTAGCAAGCGCGGCCATTCCCTTTAAAATCTCGCCATTGTATAAATTCAATCTGTTATTCAAAGCGTAATCCCGCGTTATTCCGTCCGTAACGAAAACCCACGAATCAATGACATATAACGCATCATCACTATAATTTTCTTGTTGAGCATAAACGGAAAAAAAAATAAAACTAACAAATATTGCNAAAAATAAAAGTTTTTTTTTATGCAGATTCAAACCAATATTTCTTCCAATATTNTTAAATCATTTTCCTTTTCCAGAGTGACCGCTGCCGCGCTNTTTTCATCGGGAACGATAAACGCAAGTTTTCCGTCCCTTTTCTTTTTATCGTTTTTCATAAAGCCNATCAGCGCGGCTTTATCGCAGTTATATTCGCTTTCGTATCCGAATTTCTTGATTAAACCTGTAATTTTTTTCGCTCTTGATTCGCCNGTTATTCCAAGTNTTACGCCCAGGCGGCATGCGCGGATTATTCCCCATGCCACAGCTTCGCCGTGCGAAATGTTTCCAAGACCAAGAACNCTTTCAAGCGCATGGGCGAACGTATGCCCAAGATTAAGAAGTATACGCCTGCCGCCNGATTCGCGCGGGTCCTCTGTTACNATTTTCCCTTTGTACGCGACAGCTTTTTCTATGCAGCTTAAAAGCGCGTCGCTTTTATAATCAAAACTTGAAATGCCGTCAAGCTGATCAAAAAAATCATTGGCAAGAATTGCTGTTTTAATAATTTCCGCGAAACCGCTTTTCCATTCCCTTTGCGGAAGCGAAGAAAGGCAGTCGACCGGAATATATATATTTTCCGCAGGATAAAAAGTACCCGCAAGATTTTTAATTCCGCAGAAGTCAAAACCGGTTTTCCCGCCGACAGAAGCGTCAACCATTGCAAGCAGGGTAGTGGGCACAAGGGCAAGATTGCAGCCGCGCATGTAAACAGAAGCTGCAAACGCGGAGATGTCGCATATCACTCCGCCGCCTGCCGCTATAAAAATACAGTCGCGTCCAAGTTTATTTGTAACAGCGGATGAAAGAATTGTCTCGACTGATCGCCATGTNTTGTTTTCTTCGCCGCTTTTTATAACGCAATGCGGGATATAATTGCCGCCGCAAATTTTCGACGCGATACCCGCGGTGTTTTCGTCAGCGATGATTAGCGCGTTATCGAATTTATTTGTTATTGAATCAATTGAAGGGATGCCCTTACTGACAATAACATTTGATTTATATCCGCCGAATATGAAATTCATAAAAATTTTTATACAAATTTCTCTTAATTCCGGCAGGAACCGGAAAAAAAAGAGGAGAGTATCGCCTTTCAAGCTGTAAACAGCCTGAGGACACAGGATTCGCAGGCGGCCGAAACACGCTCTTTGAATCATGCGGTTATATTATATTAATATATCACCTTTTATTTAATATGTATAGGCGTACTTGATGTCATCAATATGCTTGAATTTAATCAAAAAAGCGAATTTGTGTATTTGAACTTGTTTTTTGCTTATTCTGACAGGTTATATACATATTCCTGAATGCAATTTATTAAGGTATTTTTGGTAATTTCCGGCTCTTCACGCCGCAGCCGCATAAAATCTTTCCAGTTTTCGATAAAATCATCTGATGTTTTCCTGCTTAAGGGCAGCGATTTGCCGTTTAATAT
>WQTB01000260.1 GCA_009786495.1 Treponema sp. | reverse complement strand
CTTGAAATAATCGCGCTTGGAACTACAGGTTACGGCGAACTTTTATTTGACAAGGCCCTTGGCGCGGATTTCCATACGGTGGAAACAGTCGCGCACGCGGCTGCCGCGCAGAAATATATACCGGGCGCAAGTTTCATTCTTGACATCGGCGGTCAGGACATGAAAGCGATTTATTTGACTAACGGCGTTGTGACAAACATTACCGTTAACGAAGCGTGTTCGTCAGGCTGCGGCTCCTTCCTTGAAACATTCGCAGAAACTTTAAACATTCCCGTGGATAAAATCGCGGAAGCCGCATTTAACGCGAAAAATCCGGCGCAGCTTGGCAGCCGATGCACTGTTTTCATGAACAGCACAATCATCACAGAGCAGAAAAACGGAAAGCAGGCGGACGACATCATGGCGGGCCTTTGCCGTTCCATCGTGGAAAATGTGTTTACAAAAGTTGTGCGCATATCATCGCCTTCGCAGCTCGGCGATAAAATCGTAGTTCAGGGCGGAACATTAAAAAACGACGCGGTGCTTCGGGCGCTTGAACAGTATCTTGGAAAGCCTGTAGTCCGCTCGCCCTTCCCCGGCGAAATGGGCGCGATCGGCATCGCGCTTCTTACAAAGCGTCATATCGCAGAGCACGGCTACACATCCCCGCACGGGACGTACGAACATTCGCAGCTTAAGCAGTGTTCGCGTTTTATCGGTTTTGACGCGGTTAAGGATTTTTATTATACGCAGGAAGCGAATTTAATCTGCCCCTACTGCGGCAATAACTGTTCAAGAACCCTTGTGCGTTTTTCCAACGGCCTTACATGGGTAACAGGCAACCGCTGCGAAAGGGGAGAAATTGTAGGCGACCCTGANGATCCTGCGTTACGTGAAGAAGTAATGAAAAGAACTCATGAAATGAACGCGGTTCCCGACATGATTAAAACGCGCGGCGAGCTTGCGTTTAAGGATTATCCTTTTACGCTGATACAAAAACAAAAAAATATTACCATAGGAATTCCGCGGGTTCTTGATTTCTGGCGCAATATGCCGTTCTGGAAAACATTCTGGCTCTCTCTTGGGTTTAACGTTGTAATATCGCGCAATAGTTCGCGCCGGCTTTTTGAAAAGGGAATTCAATACGTCTCGTCCGATACTGTCTGTTTCCCCGCNAAACTTGTTCACGGGCATATCGAGGATTTAATAGAAAAAAAAGTTGACAGGATTTTCTTTCCGCAGATTAACAGGCTCCCCCCCGACAATCCCGAAAAATTATGCACTTTTACCTGTCCTGTTTTAAAAGGCTACCCGCTTTCAGTCAGGTTTTCAAATAATCCTGAAGGCAGACACGGCATCGCGTTTGACACTCCTGTTTGCCACTGGTTCTCCAAAGAAGACATGGAGTTCCAGCTCTGCCGTTACATGAAAGAAACGTTTAACATCCTTCAGGAACCGGTCCTTGCGGCAATCAAACAGGGCGAAAATGCGTTAGCTGAATTCAATAAAGCAATGACAGATAACGGAAAAAATATTATTGACAGCGCGCAGCGCAGCGGAAAATTCGCCGTAGTCATCGCAGGGCGCCATTATCAGTATGACGAGCATATTAACCACAATCTTTCAAGATATTTTACAAGCCTTGGCATTCCGGTTCTAACCCTTGATTCGCTTCCGGGCATTAACATGGTTCATCTTGACAAATCCCGCGTTGAAATAACAAACAATAACCACGCGCGGCTTTTATCGGGCGCGATTATCACGGCGGAAAACCCCGCGCTTGAATATGTCGATATTTTCAGTTTCGGCTGCGGCCATGACGCTGTCTATACCGATGAAATCACTCGTATAATGAATGAAATTTCTGGTAAATCGCCGCTTATTCTAAAAATGGACGAAAGCGAAATTTCAGGTCCGCTCAGGATAAGGGTGCGTTCATTCATAGAAACAGTGATGATACGGCGCAAAAAAACGGCGCATAACGCTGTACCGTTAAACGATCCGTATCCTGTAAAGCTGCGCAAAAAAGACAGGGAAAAAATAATTTTAATACCCAACGCAAGCAGGGCTTTCTGCCTTGTAACAAGCGCAGCTTTAGTAAAAGACGGCTGGCGCGCGGAACCATTGCCGATGGGCGGCGCGCAGGCGATCGCGGCGGGGAAAAAATATGTGCATAACGATATGTGCCTGCCGGCGCAGATTGTAATAGGTGAAGCGATTCTTGCGCTTAAAAGCGGCAAATACGATCCTGACAACACAGCTGTGGGAACTCCGAAGGTTCTTTGCGACTGCCGCCTTGCGAATTATATGCCGCTTACAAGGAAAGCGCTTGATGAAGCGGGATTTCCGCAGGTTCCCGTAATCAGCACGGACATGCAGGATTTAAAAAACGCGCACCCAGGGATTAAATTTACGCCAGTCACATACGCGAACGTTATCTGGGGAATAATTCAATCTGACGCGCTTGAATTCCTTCGCAGAAAAATACGCCCTTATGAACTGCAAAAGGGCGAGACGGACAAAGTGACAGATAACGCGTTCGTTCAAATCGCGGCGGGAATCGCCAAAGGCGGAATCGCAGGCTCAATTAAACCGTTCAGGAAGGCGGTAAAGGACTTATGCAAAGTTCGCTATGATCGTTCAAAACTGAAAGAACAGGTTCTTATACAAGGCGAGTATCTTTTGACATTCCATCCCGGATCGAATCAGGAAGTTGAAAGATACCTAGAAAAAAACGGAATGGAAGTGATCTTTCCGCGCATGTGCGGAATTTACCGCCATCTTTTTTTGAATCATACAATCTGTGAAATGGATCAGTTCAAGGTAAAACATTCGTTATACGACAATCTGTTCGCGCGCCTTGGAAGCAAATTTATGGACATCGC
>WQTB01000259.1 GCA_009786495.1 Treponema sp. | reverse complement strand
CCGCAAAGCCACTTTGCCGCGAACGCGCCCGCGCGCCTGCTTTCTTCGCAGACCCAGTCCGCAAGATCGTGGACATGCAGAACATTTCCGCAGGCAAAAACGCCTTCAATGTTTGTCATTAAAGATGAATCGACAAGCGGGCCGTTTGTTACGCTGTTTAATTCGATTCCTGCGGCGCGGGATAATTCGTTTTCAGGCACAAGGCCGACAGACAGCAGAACCGTATCGCATTTTATGTTAAAACTTTTTTCTTTAGCGGGAATGCCGTTTTCTACAGGCGTTACTTCGATTCCTTCCACGCGGTCATTGCCGAAAATTCCTGTGGTCTGCGAAGATAGATAAAGCGGGATGTTAAAGTCGTCAAGGCACTGAACGATGTTACGCGTCAATCCGGCGGGATACGGCATGATTTCCACCACGGCTTTTACTTTGCAGCCCGCCCAGCTCATGCGCCTTGCCATAATCAGGCCGATGTCGCCTGAACCTATAATTACAACTTCTTTTCCGGGAATGTATCCTTCGATGTTTACAAGGCGCTGCGCNAGCCCCGCCGTAAAAACGCCCGCNGGNCGCGATCCCGGTATGCGGATATTTCCGCGGTTTCTTTCGCGGCAGCCCATCGCGAGCAGCACAGCGCGGCAGGTTATTCGCATAACGCCTGACGGGGAAACGCAGTCTAACGCAGAATCGGGAGCGAATTTTATTACGGTTGTGTTAAGATAAACGGCGATTTTGGATTTTATCACGCGCTCAATGAAGCGTTCCGCGAATTCAGGGCCTGTAAGTTCTTCTTTAAATTCATGAAGCCCGAACCCGTTGTGAATGCACTGCATCAATATGCCGCCAAGATGATCTTCGCGTTCAATTATCGCGCAGCTGAAGCCCCTGCTTTCAAGCTCAAGCGCTGCCGCCATTCCCGCGGCTCCGCCGCCGATTACAACGCTGTCGTATTGAATTTCTTTCATAACGCGCCTGACAGTACGCGGCTTTCCGCGCCGTGTTTTGTTACTTCGTTAAACGAAAGATTCGCTTCTCTCATTATTATCCTGATTATCCTGTATGTGCAGAATCCGCCCTGNCAGCGTCCCATCTGCGCGCGGGTAAAATATTTNACCCCGTCNANTGTTGTGTGACCAAGTTTTACAGCCTTTACAATTTCCGCTTCGCTTACATTTTCGCAGCGGCAGACAATGCTGCCCCACGCCGGATCTTCTGCGATATTTTTATCAAGTTCAGCTAACTCAAGTTCCCGCGCGCAGGGATGATTCTCCACATTGGGATTCCACCGCTGTTTTTCTGTTAGCTGCAAACCCATGCCNGCAAGAATATTTTTTACATACTCGCCGATTGCGGGCGACGCTGTAAGTCCGGGGCTTTGAATGCCTGCTACCTGAACGAACGCCGGCGNNTTTGCCGAAGCTTCAATATAAAAATCTTCGTTTAAAGAAGAACCGCGGCTTTCCGCTCCGGTTCCGCCTGCCGAATCAGTTTCAAATTTAATGCATGGGCGAAGGCCCGCGAATGACGTTATTACATCGTTCTGGCTGATAAAGGGAATCAATTTTTTTCCGCTTGCGATTATCTGCTCAAGATGTTTTGCGGTTGTGGAAAAATCACTTTTGTCTTCAACTGCGTCCGCTGTAGGACCGACAAGCACCGTGCCTTCGACAGTCGGAATAACAAGCATTCCTTTGGAAACAGGAGACGGCACAGGAAATACAACACGCGAAGGACATGCCTTTGTGAGCCTNTCAAGAAGAAAGTATTCGCCCTTTCTCGCTTCAATTTTAAATTCTTCCGCGCCGAAAATTTTTGAAACTTCATCGGNGAAAAGGCCCGCGGCGTTTATCACATAACGCGCTTTTATTTCGCGGCATGGCGGATTTGCACTACAGGCGGCGTTTNCGCCGCGGATCGTCCAATAATTTCCGTTATATTGCGCTTCGCTTACCTTGAAATTCGTAAAAAGTTCCGCTCCGTTTTTTACCGCAGATTCAACAAGCGCGAAAACAAAACGGTACGGCTCGATAATTCCGCCGCACGGCGCATATAAACCGCCTACAACATCCCATGACAGCTTCGGTTCAATTTCAAGAATTCTCTGGCGGGAACAAAGCTCAATTCCGGCGCTGTCGTTTTCCAGTCCCTGCCTGTAAAGATGCTCGACAATTTTCATTTCGTCGTGGTGAAGGGCAGCGACAATTATCCCGCATCTTTTAAACGGAAAATTTAATTCTCTTCTTAATTGATCGAACATCAGGCTGCCCTGCATTTCAAGGCGCGTCTTTAAATATTTTTTATTATGATGAAAACCGCCGTGGATAATTCCCGAATTCGCTTTTGACGTCCCCGCCGAAACATCGGCGGCTTTTTCCAGAATCGCGATTTTTATGGAATACGCAGAAAGGCGGCGGGCGATATTCGCGCCTGAAACGCCGCAGCCGATAACAGCCGCGTCAAAAATATCCGGCTGCGATACTGAACTTTCAAAATCCATCGCTTTATTATATGGTCTAAACCGTTTAAATTCCATATAATATNATCATGAGTAGTTCCGCAGACAACNATGAAGGAAACAGGAAAAGGCTGTTTATTAACAGGAGGACAAGCGCCGGCGAACGGGAAAAAATAATCAAGCTGGCGGTTGAGAATCAATGCGATACTCTCGTTTTTTCGCTTAATGACAGTTTCTTTAAATCGCGTAAAGTAAAATATGTTAAATTGATAGAAGACTACGATCTTCATGTTGAAGCTGGTGGGCGCGATCTGCCGCTGCTTCTTCCAAGGCGGCTATTTTTCAAACAGCGCGATTTGTTCCGCATGGAGCAGGGAAGGCGAAGGCCTGCCCATCATTTCTGCCCGACCAATCCCAAA
>WQTB01000258.1 GCA_009786495.1 Treponema sp. | reverse complement strand
CTTTCAATGCATGAAATGAAAGAACTTCAGATAAACACAAGGACGGCGTTTGCGCGTTATGTTCCCGCGGATGTAATGGATCAGATTATTAATGATTCTGTAAGCAAGGCGAACATGAGCGAAAAAAGAAATGTTTCCGTTTTATTCGCCGATATAAGAAGATTCACTGAACTTACAGAGCATCTTGACGCGCAGATTGTAGTTGAATTCCTTAATAACTTTTTTTCAAAAATGGGAAGCGATATAATATCCGAAGGCGGACACATTGACAAATTTATCGGGGATGCGATTATGGCGGTTTTCGGAGCCATAAACACGGAAGAATACACTCCGTTAAACGCAATTAAAGCCGCGGTAAAAATGCTTGTCGCCCTTGATTATATTAACAGTTCAGGCGCTAAACTTAATAATGACAATATCCATATTGGTATCGGGATAAACTGCGGACAGTGTACCATTGGAAACATCGGCTTTAAAAATAAAATGGATTATACCATTATAGGCGATACTGTTAATCTTGCGTCGCGCGTTGAAAGTCTTACAAAAATTTATCACCATCCTTTGCTTGTAACCGAATATGTATTTGATGAAACAAAGGAAGACTTTCTATACAGAAAGGTTGACAATGTGCGCGTAAAAGGAAAAAATAAACCTGTCGGCATTTACGCGGTTTATTCCGGTTTCTCAGATGACAACGGAAAGAGGCTGCGTTCAGGCAAAATATCTGATCTTCCTTTGGTTCCGTCTCTTTTAATCAACCGCGAAACGCTTTCTAATTTTAATAAGGGTTTACGCGTTTTTTATCTTAGAGAGTTCAAGCTTGCCTGTGAATATTTTTCCAAGGCGCTTGAATACGACAAAAGCGATTATCTTTCAGGGCTTTATCTTGAACGATCAGTTGAGTTTGACAAAACAGCGCCTGATGAAAACTGGGACGGCGTGATTACGCTTGAAAAAAAATAATTTAAGGGGTGTAAAATGACAGAACATGAAATTGAATCCAAACTGAAAATCGACGAACATGAAGGCGAAAAAATAATAAATAGAATTCGATTCTGCCTTGGTCTTTTATTTATAATTTTAACGGTTACAGTTTCATTTCTAAGAAGGCTAGACGGGCTTTCCCATTTTCCTTTTCAGGCGTATATATTCACAGGGGGATTTTTATTATATTCAATTTTCCTTTACTTTTACATCCGTTTAACAAAAAATCTTAATCAGTTTTTTAAATATATATGTTCTTCGCTTGACGCTTTTTTCATAAGCGGCGCAATATGGGCGGGATGCACATATCCTGAAATTTCTCCGCCTGTCGCGTTCCTTTCCGTACAGGCTCTTTTTTACATTGTACTTATTATGGCCGGCTCTTTCAGGTACAGCGTNCGTTGCGCGTTTTTCTCNGGGATTATTTCCGGTCTTTTCTATACAATCGTNTTTACCGCAAACGCGCCTGTGCTCGATCTTCCGTATTTTTTTACGTTAAATGAAAAAATAATTCCGTTGAGTCTTCCNGTATACAGGGAATTTTTCTTTGTAATCGGAATGCTTGTAGCGGGNGCAATTTCAGGTCATGCNNGCGGAAGGTATCTTAAATTATTNAAAAACATGATAAAAACGCAGACCGCGTCNGAAACAGCGTCTTCCGCCACAGTTGAACAAACCCGCNTAATTGCGAATACAATCAGAAAATCAACCGATGAAATTTTNCTGTCGTCCAAGGATATATTNATAACTGCGAATAACCAGGCCGCGAGCATTCAGGAAATTGAAAGCACGATAGCCGAAAACTCCCAGATAGCGACGGAAATCTCAGACAAGACGTCAAGCGTNGCGACAATTTCTTCCAGAATGGAAAATGACGTTATCCACGGTTTTTCNATTCTTGAGCGCAATGTAAATCAGCTTGAAGACATAAAAAAGAAAAACGACAGCGTAATCGCGGGCATTATNAGCCTTGGAAATAAAATTNTAAAAATCCGCGACATAATTAAAAACATCAACAAGATAACGGATCAGACCAANGTAATTGCGTTTAACGCCGCGCTGGAAGCCGCGAGCGCGGGGGACCGCGGCAAAAGATTTTCCGTTGTNGCAAGCGAAGTAAACAGGCTCGCNGANGACATCGCGTCCCTTACAAGCCAGGTCAGNACNCAGGTTGAAGAAATTCAAAACTCATCGTCATCGCTGATAATATCAAGCGAAGAAAGCGCTGATAAAATAAANGAAGGCAACAGTTTAATAAAAGAGCTGGAAGATATTTTCCGCGAAATACGTTCCGGAGCNGAAATAACGTCCAATCAGGCGCAGACGATTACAGTTTCCACGCAAAAACAGCTTAAATCCACAGCGCAGATTAATATCGCTATAACAGATATNTCCAAAGGACTTACAAATTTTATNCAGTCAACAAGAATAGCGTCTTCTTCGGCGCAGGGGTTAACGGAAATTATTCAGGAACTTAATAAAATCCTTTCTGAGACAGCTCCGCTCGGTACGGATAATACTCCTTTAACAGCCGGTTGATTAGGCTTAATTAATAGCCTAAAGTAATATTGATGCGTTTTTGTTTTAAACTTTTGTTTGTAACATTTTTATTTTTAACAGCTCTGCCGCTTTATCCGCGCGATTTAACAATCGTCGTGAATGACGCGGACCTTGATATCCCGCTTGAAGGCGCATTGGTCCGCGTAAGGGGCGGAAGCGATTATATCTGCGGCGCGGACGGTTCTGTTTTCATCCGTACTGCTGACAACAGGCAGATTGTCGTTCAGGCGTTTTATCCCGGTTATGAAACCGGTGTTTTTAATGTTCCGCTAACGGGAGATTTTTTCATTATCGGCCTTCGTCTTTCAGGAATAATGGAAGGAAGGGAACTTGT
>WQTB01000257.1 GCA_009786495.1 Treponema sp. | reverse complement strand
ACCTCGCGCATATTAATAACATCGTCTAAAAGCCTGCGGTTCATATTGATAAAATTCATATTAAACCTGAATGCCGACTGTGCGCTTTCAAGAGGAGGAATGTCCAAAAGACCGCTTCCCGCGCCCTCTGCCCAGAACATTCCATTGCCGTATAACTGATAAGTAAGCTCTGAAAGCGCGACCGCGAATTCATTAGGGTTTGTGATTCTCAAAGTCGCTTCAAATTCGGTGACAACAATATCAGCCTGTAAAATAACGATTGATATAACTTCCAGTATAGGTTCAAGGATGATAAGTTCAGGATCAGATTGAATTTCCGCTTCGGCTTCGAAAGTTATTTCCGGTTCTCCGGCGGCATCAGGCTGCGACCTGCATGCAGCAAGCAAGAACGGGAAAATCAATATTATGGACAAAATGATTACAAATCTTCGCATACTACATTATCGGCTTTTTTTACAGAGCAAATGTCANTTATTATGCGAATGANAGTTCACTGTAATAGACTGTGCTGTTCTCCGCGCTNACGGCGCTTACAAGGTTTGATTCGGCGCAGCGNAATTTGGTTTTATCNACAAGGCCGCTTTCAAAAAGGCTTACAACGAGAGCGCCGCCGCAAGCGTTGAGCCTGCCGTCCANAATGGCNGAAGCAAGCGCGTTTGAATCTCTTTCAAGAAAAAGCCTTAAAACTTCCTGCGCCTGAAACCGCGCCGCCGCATCATCATTATCACAGGAGAGATTGCAGGAAACAACGATCAGGGTCTCGTTCAGCACCGGCGTTATAACCTTTTTTAACGCGCCCGCTAAATCATTAATATACTGAGCTTCTGGCTGCCCCATTAAAACCGGCACAATCGAGGCATTGGGGAAGCAATATTTTACAAAAGGAAGAAGAATTTCGATGGAATGTTCCCCAAGGTGAGGGATATCATTTATTTCGATAAAACTTCCGGCAAACTCAAGCTCTTCTGACATTTTATGATCAACTGTAAGGTTGCCGAGGGGGGTATAAAATGAGTAGGAATTGGAAAGAAATATCCCTTTTTCCCTTTTATCGTGGCACGGCCCCAGAATAACGACACGCCTGATGTTCCCGCTTCTTCCCAANGCCGATAAAAACGCGTTTGCCGCCAGAACCCCGGAGAATCTCCATGCCCCGTGAGGAGCCACAATCGCCTTAGCGTACCCGCCTTTACCCTTATCAAGNCCGAAAGACTTGAGGATCTCAAGCGTTTCTCCCCTGTCTTCGGGATAAAACAATCCGCAGCCGACAGGGCTGCGAACTCGTCTTTTCTGGGCAAGCACAGCTTCCATATACATTAACTCTAGTGTTTGCAAATGCCGTATGCAAGTAAAAAACGCAGAATTCGAAAAATAGTTAAAACATCCGGCNNNGCGGAATGATCAGCATTTACAGTTTTCCAGAACNCGNAGGCGCTCGTCCTCAACTTTTACATGCAGGTTTTTTTCCTGAGTNGGAATTACAAGGCCTTTAGGGCCGTCTTTCGCGCGCCTTAAATATTTAACGTGCGTGTAAAATAAATCTCCCTTGCCGTTGTTTCTACCCTTTGAATAAAAGATCGCGAGGTTTCCGGCATCAAGAAGTATATCGAGGGGAACAGTTTTACCAGCTCTCTGCTTGATAAACACATAAGAGCCGTGATAATCCCTTGCATGCAGCCACAGATCGTTTCCTTTAACNTGGCGGCGCAGAAGNTCGTCGTTTTCTTTNGCGTCCCTGCCTACGATGATAAGCCAGTCTCCGCGTTTAAACGAAAGCCCGGGGCGCGATTTTTCTTTTTTTGATATTTTTACGCCGCTTCCGGCGCCGCCGGTTTTTAAAATTTTCGCGAGAACCAGCGGATTTGTTTCACCTAACAGACGTTCAAGTCTTTCNGTNACNTCCTTTAATTCCCTTTCGCCTTCTTCGATCTCTTTTTGAATATCGGCAAGCCCGTTTTTCGCTTTTCTGTATTGCTCGTAATATTTTCCAGCCTTTGCCGCGGGAGCGGTACGCGGTTCCAGTTCGATTCGTATAGTTCCGCTTTCATCTGTTACTTCAAGCCATTTGTCATCAGGTTTGATTACCGCGATATTTGATAAAATTAAATCACCGTAGTTTTTAAGCCTGTCAGCACCGGTAAACGCTTTTTCCTTTTCCCGCAGTCTTTCAAGCGCGGAAGCGATCTTTCCCATGCTTCCCTCGCAGACGCGCCTTGCCTGTTCCCTCAATGCGTCAAGCGAAAGGCTGCCTCCCTGCGATGCGTACAATTCATCGATCTTTTTATTGAATGATCCTTCGCCAGGAATTTCGCGTATATTGTATTCCTTCCGCGCGGTTTTTTGCGGCAGATCATTTTTTTCTTCTGCTTCTTCAGGCGCGTAACTGCCGCCTGTTACTTCACCGCGCTTGGGATGGCGGCGCATTGCGTCCAACACAACGCCTTCTTCATCCGTTACGATGAAATTCGCGGCGTTTGACCAAAGGCGGATATACAGTTTAAAAATACTTTCATGGCGTTTAACGGTAACCCTTACAATGCGGTTATCTCCAAGCTGAACAGCTTCCGTTATCCAGCCGTTAACGATTTTTGATGAGAGAAACTGCGCGAAACGCAGGGGTTTATCGTTTTTTGGAACGGCGCCTTTAGCCGCGAGGAAGGTTTCATGGATGCGGCACGCGCCTGAACTTAAACTGACAAGGATTTGTTTTGTCCCGCCCTTTTTATGAAGGCGCAAAATTATTACATCATACGCGCTTTGCACGGCGCTCTGGATCTGCGCTCCCTCAATATCAAGCTCTTCGAGGATTAGATTGATCTCTTTCCAGTTCAGCGACATGATTACAGGTTGTTTACATCGTCTTTATTGATCGATAATTTTCC
>WQTB01000256.1 GCA_009786495.1 Treponema sp. | reverse complement strand
ACCCTGTAAACGCCAGTACAGACACCAGCAAAATCCCGATAAGTCCTGCCGCCAATAAAATTCTTTTCTTCATTTTAAAACTCCTAAAAATGGAATAAAATACCCATACAGGCATTTATTAATTTAAAACGACCTCATCACGTATATGTGGTATCTTACCATATTTATTAATATATAATAATAAGAGCCGTCTTTTACTTTATGATTTTCAAATCCGACAGGGCTTTTTTTAAGACAGCTTCGCTTGCGGGAGCAAGTTTGCCTAGCGGAAGGCGGGCGGGGCCGCCGGGAAAGCCTGCCCATGTAAGAGCCTGCTTGATTGGAACAGGATTTGTTTCTATAAAAGCGGCTTTAATAAATGGAACCAGTTCAAAGTGGATTGCGCGGGCTTCTTCCAATCTGCCTTCGAGCGCCGCTTTTGTCAGCGCTTTAACTTTTGCCGGTAACAAATTTGAAACGACAGAAATAACGCCGTCGCCGCCCAGCGCGATAAGAGGCAGCGTAAGCGGATCGTCGCCTGAAAGAACAGAAAATTTCCCGCCTGCCTTTTTTTTCGGAACAGCGATGTCTCTGATAGTATCGCCGATTTGCACAATGTCGCCTGATGATTCTTTTACGCCCGCTATGTTCGGTATCTGCGCGATTTTTTCCATGAGCTGCGGCGGAATATTTCTGCCGGTGCGTGACGCGATATTGTAAACNATGATCGGGATTCCGGCATTTGCCGCCGCTTCAAAGTGGCGGATTAATCCGTCATCATTNGGNCTGTTGTAATACGGAGTTACAACTAACGCCGCGTCCGCGCCTGTTNTTTTCGCGCGTTCNGTGTATCTAATCATGTGCCTTGTGTCGTTTGAGCCNGCGCCGACAATGACCTTGATTTTTCCGGCGGCTTCCTTTACGGCAATTTCGATCAGTTTGTCTTCTTCTTTATCGTCAAGCGTGGGATTTTCGCCGGTTGTTCCAAGCGGAACAATTCCGTCTATTCCTTCCGCAATCTGGAACTGTATAAGTCTTCTGAAACCGTCGTAATCAATTTCACCTGAATCTTTCATCGGCGTTATAAGCGCCGTATACGCTCCCCTGAACTCTGTCATATCAACCCCTGAATAAATCTTTCATCATATCGTCGATTGTGAAAACGCCGCGCCGGTTTTTTTCTGTCAGCCATTTTGCGGCGTGAACCGCGCCTTGCGCGAAACCTTCGCGGCTGCGGGCAGTGTGCGTAATTTCGATTGTATCCGCAGATGAGTCAAAAAACAAGCTGTGAGTTCCCGGAACANTTCCCATNCTGAGGCTCGGAAAATGGATTTCGTCCGCTTCCGGTTTTCTGTTCATTGTTTCCCAGACAATTTTTTTCTTTCGTTTAACTCTTGANAACACGCCTTCGGCAAGCGTCTTTGCCGTTCCTGACGGGCTGTCCATTTTTTTATTATGATGCGATTCAAAGCCGCCTACATCGTATTCGTAAAAATTATCCGCAAGCTCCGCGGCGTACCACGCGATGCGGTAAAACATATTCACCCCGATGGAAAAATTTGAAGCCCATATCATCGAGCTGCCGGCTTTTTCCACCGCGTAACTCACTTCGCCCATATAGCTGTGCCATCCTGTCGTTCCTACAACAGCCGGAATTTTTCTTTGCGCAAGAGCGATAATATTTTCTACCGCTTTATCAGGCTGAGTAAATTCTATCGCGGCGTCGACAGAATCAAAATCGGCTTCCGCGATTGTTCCGAACGATTTTACACCGTCCGGTATCGCGAATGAAAACGGATCAACAAGCACGCTGATTTTATGACCANGCGTTTGCGCGGTTTGTTCTATCATCTTNCCCATCTTTCCGTAACCAATCAATGCTATGTTCAATTTATTAATACTCCTGATTTTCCTTTTACTTACCGGGCGCGTTATTGCGCGTCAAAATATTCCATATGCAGCGCTTTTACAACTTCTTCGGTTTCGTTTTCGTTTACGATAAAACTGATGTTAACCTTGCTTGCTCCCTGCGAGATCATCTGCACAGGCACGCCGATTAGCTGACAGATTCTGAATGTTCTTGCAAGAATTTCCGACGAACGCTTTACATTGCCGATAATCGACACAATCGCTTTTCCAGTTTTAATTTCGACGCTCGCGATTTTACCAAGCTCTTTTTTTACTTCGGATAATTCATAAGAGGCGTCCAGCGTCAGCGAAACTGACACTTCGCTTGTCGCGACCATATCCACAGAAATTTTATGCCTTGCGAAAATTGAAAACACTTCCGCGAGAAATCCGTACTGCCCCATCATTCTTGTAGAAACGATGTCTATAAGTTTAATCGCGCTTTTTGACGTAATTGCCCGGACCGGCGTGGTCTTTTTTGATGTCAGTGTCTGTTCAATTTTTGTTCCCTGCGCGTCAACGTTATATGAATTTTTTACAAGCACAGGCGTTCCTGTTTTCATGCACGGCTGCATCGCCCTTGGGTGAAGCACCTGCGCGCCGAAGTAGGCAAGCTCCGCCGCTTCGTCGTAAGTTACATTCTGAACAGGATGCGCGTTTTTTACGATTCTTGGATCGGCTGTAAGTATTCCGTCGACGTCTTTCCAAACCTGAACTTCATCCGCTTTGCAGGACGCGGCGATCATCGTAGCCGAAAGATCCGATCCGCCGCGGCCGAGCGTTGTTATGTTTCCTTTTTCGTCCTTCGCGAGAAATCCCGTTACAACAGGAATTACATTGCCCTTTACAAGTTTTAACGTTCTTTCCGGAATTAATTCCCAGCTTTCCTTAAGCAGCTCGGCGTTAACAAAATCCGAGCTGGAAATAAAACCCAGCTCCCACGCGTCAAAAGCTCTGGCGTTTAATTTGATCGATTTTAAATACGCCGCCACGATCCG
>WQTB01000255.1 GCA_009786495.1 Treponema sp. | reverse complement strand
GCGGCTCTTTCAAGAACCGGCAGCGGAAGAACCGAAGGCCCCGCGGAAAAATTGTAAACACGCATTTTATAACTCCTACTCCGTGCGGCTGTATAGCCGCATGTTAAATCGAACATGAAACTGCTGTTTCATGATAACTCCAAATACTTTTATTACTAACAGGATATAAAAAATATTGATCTTTGTCGAGGCAGCCGCCGTTTCAACTTAATTGAACATAATAATATTTTTCGATAGACTGTAGGCATGGCGGACAGGCCTTTTACGGTACTTGATTTACTTGATCTCGATCTCAAGGAGCAAAACTCTTTGAATCTGCGCTGTATCGGCGGAAGAAAAGGGCTGGGAAGGCATATTGACATACCCGACCTTAACCGTCCAATGGGAGCCATCATGGGCTTTTTTGAGGACTTCGCCTATCAGAGAATTCAGCTTTTCGGACGCGGGGAAGTCGCTTTTTTAAAGCGGCTTGAAAACGAAGGAAAAACTGACACGATAAACGAAATGTTCAATTACCAGATGCCGTGCTGTATCTTTACCCACAACCTTAGCCCGCACAAAGATTTTTTTGAAATAGCCGAAAACGCGCAATGTCCCGTGCTTAAAACCGATCTTGGGTCTGCGGAATTTTCCGCAAGAATCATGCGAATTCTTTCCAGGGTTTTTTCGCCGCGCCAGATTGTTCACGGCGTGCTTGTGGAAGTTTACGGTCTTGGGATATTGCTGCAGGGCGATTCAGGCGTCGGAAAAAGCGAAACCGCGCTGGAACTTATCTGCCGCGGACACAGGCTCGTAGCCGACGATGTCGTGGAAATTAACTGCATTTACGGAAATGTGCTGATGGGCGCCGGCGCGAATAAAATTATCGGGCATCACATGGAAATACGCGGGCCCGGCATCATCAATATCACGCATCTTTTCGGAGTTAGGGCGATAAGAGATCGCAAGGAAATTCAACTTGTCGTTCAGCTTGAAGAATGGGACTCCGCGAAAAATTACGACAGGCTCGGCGCGGAAGATCACACAGTCGAGATCCTCGGGGTAAAAATCCCGAAGCTGACAATACCGGTAAAACCCGGGCGGAATATTCCAATNATTATCGAAGCCGCGGCGATGAANGAAAGATTGAAGTCGATGGGGTATCACGCGGCGAAGGAATTCAACAAGAATATTTTGAAGTGGATCGAGAGCGACACAGCNCGCTCGGTATTCTTTGGCCATGACGATATAATATAAGGATAATTTATGATCGAAAGAGCCATTAAAGTAATAAACAGAGCCGGGATTCATGCCCGCCCGTCCGCGCTTCTTGTTCAGACAACAAAGAATTTCAACTCTAATGTCTTTATACAAAAAGGATCAGATCAGATAAACGCCAAATCAATAATGGGTATTATTACGCTGGGCGCGTCCTACGGAACAGAACTAAAAATTATCGCTGAAGGAGATGATGAAGAAGCCGCGATTGAAGCGCTCGTAAAACTTTTTGAGTCAAAGTTCGAAGAAGAATAATTTTTTATGGGCAAAATAAAAAAAGCGGCCGGCCGGACTGAATATTCAGTATTCAGGGTGCGCATATTAATTCTGATCTATACGCTTTTATGCGTTCTAACTGTCCTTTTTTCCCGTAACTTTTTTCTGGAAACGCTTGAGAACGGAAAAATACCGGATCAATTAAATCTGATAGTTTTTTTTACCATTCCTGTCGTATTGATGGTTGTTCTGGGCATATCGATTTTTCATCTTTTGCTGGATTTTATCTATAATAAATCGGGAAGCAGATTNAATATAAGGCTTCTTGGNTATTTTATAATCATTGTCATTTTTTCCATTATGCCGATAACGCTTATGACAAGCACAGCGTTAAATGAAGTTGTCCGNTTCTGGCATAACATCAACGTTCAGGCGGCAAGCACGGCGGCTAACAGCTTTATCGCGGATAATTATTCGCTGCATATGGAACGTTTTGAAAACATAATAAGNCAAAACGATTTTGNGAATAAGGATATCGCGGCTGTTCAGGTATTCAGCCTGAATGATTCAGAATGGACAGAAGAATCATTNACAGGCGGCGAACAGTTCGCGCTGCCCTTCCCGCCCGCNGCGGAAAGCGGCTTCACGCCAAGGGAGCTTCCGCGNGATCTGGGAACAATCCGTTATGTGCAAAGACTTCCGCAGAATTCGATCCGCCTGATCAGCTACAATCTNGGCGCGGATTTTGATACGGGAAGGGCGGCGCTNGAAAATCAGTCGAACCAGTTTGATACTGTGTACGAATTAAGAAGGAACATAAGGCCGCTTTTAATTTATTTTTATGTNGTGTTTTTTCTTCCGACTCTTATCATGACAGCCATCATCGCGATTTCATTTACGCGGCGCATTACCCGGCCGATTATTCAGCTGACAGACGCCACGCAGCGCGTCGCGGAAGGCGATTTTTCGATCCAGATACTTTCGCGCCGCAATGACGAGCTTGGCCTTTTAATAAAATCGTTTAATTCGATGGTGCAGAACCTGGAAAAATCCCGCGACGCGCTTTTAAGAAACGAAAAAATTTCCGTGTGGCAGAATATGGCGCAGCAGCTTGCACATGAAATAAAAAATCCGCTTACGCCGATAAAACTTTCCGCGGAAAGAGTTTTAAGAAGATGGCGTAATGAACCGGAAAATATCGGTGAAATTATAGAAGGCTCCATGCTCGCCATTATTCAGGAGACGGAAGGGCTTAACACTCTGCTAAACGAATTCCGCACATTATCAAAACCGACGGAACAGTCCAATTCGCGGATTGATTTATCGGAACCTGTAGAAGAAGCGGTAAATTCTTATTCAAGTTCATACCCTGCCGTGAAATTCGATATTGATCATGTCCAAAAAGGAATACAGGTAAA
>WQTB01000254.1 GCA_009786495.1 Treponema sp. | reverse complement strand
GCGTTCATCTCTGGAGAATCACATCTGAAAACGAAAAACAATTTTTATATCATTACTATGAATGGCATAAAGAAACAGGCGGACAAAAAAAAGAAATTCCTTTAAACGCAAGCATACCGTGCGATGCGTTTCCTGAACTTGAAAAAATAATAGAAAAAAGAGAACTTGTAAACTGCCCGTTATCTGTGATGCCCGAAGATATTAGGATTTTATTTAATCAGTATAACGCAGAATTTATTTCTGTTATTCCGTTATTTTTGCATAACAGTTTCTGGGGCATGTTAACGCTTGAAAATTCTCTTGACGACAAGACTCCTTCCTTATTGAATCAGGAAATTAACGCTTTACAGCTTGCAGGTCTTATGCTTATTAACGCGGTTCTTCGCAATGAAACGCTGCGCAATGTAAAAGAAGAACACGATAAACTTGAAAAACTCGCCCACTGGTATCATTCGATCCTTGACGCGGTACCGCTTCCTATTTCCGTTACAGACCCCGATATGAAATGGAAATTTGTTAATATGGCTGTTGAAAATTTCCTCGGCGCAAAAAGAGCTGATATGCTTGGAAAACACTGCAGCGGCTGGAACGCGCATATCTGCAACACAAGTAAATGCGGAATCGCCTGCGTAAAACGCGGCAGGAAGCAGACATATTTTAATCAGAACAATTTGTCTTTTAAAGTTGATGTAGAAATTTTAAAAGACTTAAACAATGAAACAGCGGGCTATATTGAAATTGTTCAGGATGTTACAAACATAGAAACAATGGCAAAAAGGCAGGCGGAAGCCGAGTCTGCAAGCAAAGCAAAATCAAGTTTTCTTGCGAACATGAGCCATGAAATGCGCACTCCGATGAACGCGATACTGGGGATTGCTGAAATTCAGCTGCAAAGCGATTCGCTTGCGCATAACGCAGCCGAAGCCTTCGCGCAGATTTATGAATCAGGCGATCTTTTGCTTAACATAATAAACGACATTCTTGATCTTTCAAAAATTGAAGCCGGCAAATTTGAAATTGCATCCGCCAAATACGACATTCCAAGCCTGATAAATGATACCGTGCAGCTTAACCGCCTTCGCTACGAAAGCAGCCCGATCGAATTTATTTTATAGACGAAAACACTCCGCATGATTTACAGGGAGACGAGCTTCGCATTAAACAGATTTTGAATAACATACTTTCCAACGCGTTTAAATATACGAATAAAGGTTATGTGAAATTATCCGTAACATTTGAGCCGATTGATGCAGATAACGTTATGATGATTTTTACAATCACTGATTCAGGCCAGGGAATGACAGGTTCTCAGATTGAAAAATTGTTCGACGAATATACGCGTTTTAACGCTGAAGCCAACCGTGATACAGTCGGCACGGGCCTTGGAATGAGCATCACAAAGCATCTTGTGGAAATGATGAATGGAACAATTTCCGTTAAAAGCGAGCCTTGCAGCGGGTCTGTTTTTACCGTTCGCATTCCGCAAAAGCGAATGGGAAGGGCAGTATGCGGAAGCGAAATGGAAAAAAAACTTCTCGGGCTGCGTTTACAGAGCTCTGTTATAAATAAAAAGACCCGTTTTATCCGCGAATATATGCCTTACGGAAGCGTTCTTCTGGTTGACGATGTTGAATCAAATTTATATGTCGCCAAGGGCTTGCTGTCTCCTTACAGCCTTTCAATCGAAACTGCTATAAACGGTTTTGAAGTTCTTGATAAAATTAAAAACGGAAATGTATACGATATTATTTTTATGGATCACATGATGCCGGAAATGGACGGTATGGAAGCCGTAAGGATAATACGCGATATGGGATATGAAAGCGCAATAATCGCGCTTACAGCTAACGTACTGATTGGACAGGAAAAAATGTTCATGGAAAACGGTTTTGACGGTTTTATTTCCAAACCTATTGATTCGCGCGAATTGAACCAGATTTTAAATGATTTTATACGCAATAAAAAACCGTCTGAAGTTGTGCAGGCTGCCCGTGCTGCGCAGCAAAGCGCCGCATCTTCGCGTCAGCAGAATGCGCAGCCAGTTTCTCCTATTTTACCCAATTTAAATGTAAAAAAATTAAAGCAGTTTTTTATCGAAGACGCGAAAAACGCTGTAACTGTTCTTGAAGACATTTTAAAAAATATTACAGGCCTTGATAAAGATGAACTGGAACTTTACATTATTACAGTACACGGAATAAAAAGCGCTCTTGCAAATATCGGCGAGAAAGAGCTTTCAAGTTTTGCGTTAAAACTTGAAAACGCGGGTAATGAAAAACTTTACGATGTAATGAAAGAAGGAACGCCTGTATTAATCAACATTCTTAAATCTTTTATTAATACAAACTTTTTTGAAATTCTTAAAAACAATGATGTTAATAATGAAGAAAACGAATACGATTTTTCCTATTTAAGCGTTAAACTAAATGAATTTAAAGACGCGTGCGCGAAATTTGACAAGCAAAACGTAAACGCCGTTTTAAATGATCTAAAGCAGAAAAAATGGCCCAGTAATATCAACAGTTTATTGGAAGAATTATCGCTTGATATTACTCACAGCGCGTTTAAAAAAGCAATAGCGGCAGCAGACAGGATTCCCTTAAAATGACTTACATTATTTCGCGCTGTCAAATTCAATTACGCCAAGCTGGAATTTTTGCGCGTCAAGATTTTTTCTGTATTTCTCTATCGCCTTTTTTTCTTTTTCAAGCTCTTTAAACGAATAAAAAACGTTTCCGTTATCTGCAACTTCTATTTCGGGAACGGAAACCGCTCCAATGTCCTTTATCACCCTGTCAAATGCCTTGTTTTGATCATTTATATTAAAATCGTCCGGTTGAATTTTAAAGCTTTCTTTTTCGATGTTACACGGGGAAGACCATATCCTGCGAAAGCC
>WQTB01000253.1 GCA_009786495.1 Treponema sp. | reverse complement strand
TTTACAGAAGCCCGTTCCTTTCTTGAAACAGGCTCATGGGAGCCGCCTTCATTTTCCGCGCGGATAGCCGCGGCTTTGCGCCACCTTGAAATGCTGTCCGCAGATATCGGCGAGCGCACCGCCTGCCTTGAAATGCGTAAACAATTCTGCGCCTACACAAAAGGAATGCAGGGCGGCGCTGCGCTCCGCGAAAAAGCGGTTCACGCGGAAACAATAGAAGAGTACCGAAAAATTATAATTGATTTTGACAACAGTAAAGGCATATGAAACATGGATGTTGACCATTTAATAAAATAATTTTATTCTTTATTAAACATGAACATAATCAAAAAACCTTTTCGTTATACTAATTTTCACTCGGTGTATTGGCTTATCGGAATCAATATATTGATTTTCATTGCGTATCAATTTCTTGGCGCTGAAATCAGGTTTTACATGACAATATTTTTATCGATGATACCTGCCGTGGTTATTCAATTAAAATGGATATGGACATTTATTACTTATATGTTTATACACAGCGGAATTAATCATATTCTTTTTAATATGCTNGCTCTTTTTATTTTTGGGCTGCATGTTGAAAAACAGATGGGCAGTAAAGAATTCCTTCTTTATTATTTTTTAACAGGAACGCTCGCGGGGTTTTTCTCGTTTTTGGTTTACTGTTTTACCGGTAATTTGAANGTTACGCTTGTCGGCGCGTCCGGCGCGATTTACGCGGTGCAGTTCGCGTATGCGGTGCTTTATCCCAATTCGGTTGTTTATATCATGGGAATTCTGCCGCTTCGCGCTCCCATTATGGTGCTTGGCTTTACAGCCCTGTCTTTAATTTTCATGATAACGGGAGCTCAGGGAAATGTCGCGCATCTTACGCATCTTGCGGGTTTCGCGTTCGGCTGGCTTTATTTCATGGTTCGTTTCGGAGTAGACCCCTGGCGCAGGCTTACAGGCAGATAAGGATATATTNATGATAAAAGTCGGAATACTTTTCGGCGGNAAATCCGCCGAGCATGAAATTTCTCTTATGTCCGCGAAAAATGTTTTTGACGCAATCGACAAGAGCAGGTATGATCCTGTCTTAATNAAAATTGATAAATCCGGCCGCTGGAATTTNAATGATATTTTTGATTATGACGTTATCTTTCCGATTCTTCACGGCCCGTTCGGCGAAGACGGCACGGTTCAGGGATTATTAAAGTTAGCTGACATTCCGTTTGTCGGGCCGGGCGTGCTTGGTTCCGCGGTTGGAATGGACAAGGATGTAATGAAGCGCCTGCTCCGCGACGCCGGCGTTCCTATCGGGAAATTTCTTGCGCTGAAAAACAGCGGGAAGGCTCTGTCTTTTAAAGAAATTGAAGCGGCCCTTGGCGCTCCCTTTTTTGTCAAACCCGCGAATATGGGATCTTCTGTCGGCATAAATAAGGTGCAAGATGANGCGGGTCTTGACTTCGCGCTGAAGGACGCTTTTTTATATGACACAAAAGTTATCATTGAAGAATTTATTCCCGGNAGAGAAATTGAATGCGCGGTGCTGGGCAACGAAAACCCCGAAGCTTCGCTTCCCGGCGAAATAATCACATCACATGAATTTTATTCCTACGACGCGAAGTACATTGATGAAAAAGGCGCGGCGCTTATTATTCCCGCGAAGCTTGACAGCGGTACAATAAAGCGCGTTCAGGAAATTGCCGTAAAAGTTTTTCAAGTTTTATGCTGCGAAGGACTTTCGCGCGTTGATTTCTTTTTAAAAGAAATCCCCGGAAAACCGTACGAAATTATCGTAAATGAAATAAATACAATCCCCGGTTTTACAAGAATCAGCATGTATCCGAAAATGTGGGAAGCAAGCGGCGTTTCATATACGGAACTTATAACGCGTTTAATCGAGCTTGCGATAAGCAGATTCGAAAAAGAAAGCAAACTAAAAACGAGCGTGGTTTAGCTTCTAAGTTTAAATCCTTCCAAGAAGCGCGTAATAAATTACCGCGACAAATTCCCGAAGCAGGTAAATAGGTAAAACAGAAAGCTGGCTTTTACTCGATACGCCCGACACGTTTTGATAACCCATTTTTTTCGCGGNAGCCAGCGATCGGAACATATGATAATCGGCGGTTATTATTACGATTTTTTTNTCTTTTAGATTATNTAATTGATCAGAATANANAAAATTTTCATAAGTGTTTCCGGCGCGTTCTTCTGTTAAAATTCTANTTTCTTCAATTATTCCGCTTTGGTAAAGCAGATTCTTCATTGCCTGCGCTTCTGTGATTTTNTCGCCNGGCCCCATGCCGCCTGTTAAAACCGCTTTTGCGTTTGGATGTTTTTTAAGGTATTCAACNGCTGTATTCACCCTGCGGATCAAAGGCGCTGAGGCATTAACGCCGTCAACCTGACATCCCGGCACAATTACATATTCCGCTTCATTTTCCTCCGGCGCGCCGCTCATTCCACTTATGATGATTCCTTGAACGGCGGCGAATATTAAAAGGCCTGCGCATAAAATCGATATGCAGACAATTTTTACAACCGTTGGAATTTTTAACATATATTTTTTTAACGGATAAAACGCGGCGACTATAATTATTACAAGCAGCCCCAATATGCCCGGAATAAAAACAAATATGCTTGGTCTGCTCCACTGCCTTGAAACAATTATAGAATAAATAATCAGCGCGGCGCCTGAAATTAAAATTACGATTCTTAAAAATAATTTAAACAGACGCGTAGCGGATGACAGCCGAGAAGCGGACGACAGCCGTGAAGCGGTTGACAGTTGCGTAGTAAATAACTGCCGCTTCAAGGCTTTAATCCCGGAAGATCCCATTCAGGCGGAATCTTCACAGGCATCCCTTTTGAGTTTACAAACACCCATGTAACTTTAGCTTCGACAATTAATTCTTCCCCGCGGAAGAT
>WQTB01000252.1 GCA_009786495.1 Treponema sp. | reverse complement strand
TCCGAGCAGGCGCGTTTCCTTGTAAAAAATTCTACGGATCGCGAGCTGCCGGATTTAGCGGTTTTGTCAGTTCATGAAATAGTATCATCGGTTATTCCCGAAGCAGTTGGAATAATAAGACTTGAGGAAATGGAGAAGTAGCATGGAAATTTATATCGAACAGGGCGAAAGCAAAATGGACTGCGAGCTTAAAATCGCATCAAAGTACAACAGGCAATTCCAGATTCTAAGCCAGAAAGAAATCAGGCTCGGCGGTTTTCTCGGATTATTTTCCAAACCGGGGATTCAAGTAGAATTTTATTTTCCGCGCGACGCTTCGCTCGGAGTAATGCAGCGGCAGCCAAATGGCATGACAATGAGCAGGTTTCCGCCGAACAGCTTTCACACTTCATCAGGCTCAATGCAAAACACCGACATCGCGTTCAAAAAGCGGGCGTCAGGAGAAGAACAAAGAAATCACGTTATTGAAGAAGAAAAAATAAAAGTGCTCGCCGCTGCAAGCAACGCAAGGCAGGCGTCATACCACGGACTTCCCGCTTCTGCAGGCGGCAGCGGCGAAGCGTCGCAGAGAATCCTGGAAGAGTTAAAAAAATTAACGGAAAAACTGGAATCATCAGGCGGGAAAAACGGCGAGCATCCCGGTTTTAAGCGCGCTAGAGACCTTTTAAAATCCAATGATTTTTCTGAAAGCTACACAGACTCAATGATGGAAAAACTCCGCAAGGACCTTACCGTTAACCAGCTTGATAACTGGGATACAGTTCAGGATCATCTGCTTCATCTTATCGGGGAAAGCATAAGCATATTCAAGGAAGACCCTGCCGCGCGAAAACCGAAAATAATGGTTTTGGTAGGCCCCACGGGAGTCGGAAAAACCACAACCATTTCCAAGCTTGCCGCCATTTACGGCATCGGTATAAATGACGTTCCCGCAATCGACGTAAAGATGATAACCATAGACGCGTTCCGCATCGGCGCAAAGGATCAGATTGAGCAAATCGGAAACATCATGCAGATTCCGGTTTCCTGCGCCGTTAACAGACAGGAATTAAAAAAAGAGATAGCGCTTCTAAGCGAAGGAACCGACCTGTTCCTTATTGATACAATCGGAAAAAGCCCGAAAGATTCCGCGAAGTTAGGTGAAATGAAAGAGATACTTGACGGAGCCGGCAGGAACGCCGAGTTTCATCTTGTTATAAGCGCCGGCACCAAAACATCCGACATGGAAGAAATTATGCGGCAGTTTGAACCGTTTAATTACAAGTCTGTGATACTTTCCAAAATGGACGAGACTGACAGAATCGGCAACATAATTTCCGCGCTTGCCGCGAAAAGAAAATGCGTTTCCTACATCACGGACGGGCAGACAGTTCCTGTGGATATTAAAAAAGCGTCTGTCGTGCGTTTTCTTATCAATCTTGACGGATTTAAAATTGACCGCGATAAAATTGAATTACGTTTTCCTTCCGGAGACGCGGATCAGTTCAGGTGGAGATAACTAAAGCAACGTAATATTGGAGGGGTACATGGAAGATCAGGCTGAAAAACTGCGCGAAATAATGAAACAGAAAAACACAGGACAGGCAAAAACAGGCGCGCCTATAAAATCAAATGTCAAATCAGGCGACAAGGCCCGCATTATTACAGTAACATCAGGCAAGGGCGGCGTCGGAAAAACGAACCTTTCCGTAAACATGGCTTTGGCGTTCGCCCGTCTGGGGAAAAAAGTAATTGTAATGGACGCCGACCTTGGGCTTGCGAACGTCAATGTTATGCTCAATATGATCCCCAAGTATAATCTGTATCATGTGATAAAAAAACAAAAAACAATCCGCGAAATTCTTGTGGAAACCGATACGGAATTTCAATAGTAGCGGGCGCGTCGGGATTTTCGCAGATTGCGAACCTTGGCGAAGAAGACAGAAGGGATTTTATCGCCGAGCTTGAAACGCTTTCCAACGCGGACATAATCATCATTGACACAAGCGCGGGCGTTTCAAGCAATGTTCTTGATTTTATCGCCGCAGCCGACGACGCGGTTATTATAACAACGCCCGAACCTACCGCGATAACGGACGCTTACGGCATCATTAAAATTATCGCCACAGAATATGACACGTTAAATGTCGGGCTTAAGCTTGTTGTAAACCGCGCTAAGGGAGCAGGCCAGGCGAAAAGCGTCGCGGACAGAATGATCAATATTGCAGGACAATTTTTAAATTTAAAGGTTGACTATCTTGGTTTTATCTATGACGACGCTTCCGTGCCCCATGCCGTTATCAGGCAGAAACCTTTCCTTGTGGTTGATCCCAAAAGCAAGCCGAGCATCTGCGTACAGCACATTGTAGAGCGGATGGATCGCAATAAACCGGCGGATACAAAAGGCTTCGGCGGAATGATGCGCAAACTGTTCAGCCCGAAAAGCGGCAAGAATTAAAGGGGAAAATTGTGGCGAATTTCAAATGGGGTTTAATCGCAGGCGTTTTCGCTCTGTTTGTTTCTCTTGTTCTTGGGGTTTTTTCCGGCGTCGCGGCTTTCCATATTTTAATTAGGACTTTAATATTCACGGTTTTGTTTTTCGGAATCGGATTCGGCCTTCGTTTTATGATAACAGGTTTTTTTCCCGAACTTCTGCTGTCCGCCGAAGAAACCGCTCATCAAGAAACTGAACATGCAAGCGCTCAGGTAAACATCATTCTGGACAGCATGGGCGAGTACGCGGTTCCCGAGTTATTCAACGCGCAGGGCGATGGCGAGGAACTGGGTAATATTGAAGATTTAATCTCCGGCGTTTACATCTCTGAAAGGCCGCAAAAAACAAATACAGGTATAGACCGAAACAAGGAAGCAAGTTATAATGATTTTGAAGTACTGCAGCCTGACGGGGATGATGCGGACTCAGGCGGTTTTTCGGA
>WQTB01000251.1 GCA_009786495.1 Treponema sp. | reverse complement strand
TTAAAGGCGCGCGGTTTTTTTCAGCAGTGTACCGATGCTGAAGGTCTTTCCAAATTGATGGACGAAGGTCCTGTCGTTTTTTATGAAGGCACTGATCCTACAGGCGGAAGCCTGCACATCGGGCACATGGTTCCCTATTTCGCGTTTCGTCATTTGCGTGACGCGGGACACAAGGGAGTTGCTTTGCTTGGCGGCGGAACAGCGCGCATCGGCGATCCTTCCGGCAGGGACGAAACGCGCAAATTGCTCGATTATGAAACCCTGGATAAAAATGTCAGTTCAATTACCGCNCANCTTGACCGCTTTGTCGGTTTTGACGGAANCTCTGCTTTTACCGCGAATAATAAGGACTGGCTTGCGAATCTGAATTATATCGATTTTTTACGCGATATCGGCAGGCATTTTTCTGTAAACAGGATGCTCAGNTTTGAAGCGTATAAAATGCGGCTNGAAACCGGTCTTTCCTTTATTGAATTTAATTATCAGCTTTTACAAAGTTTTGATTTTCTTGAACTTTACAGGCGTCACGGCTGCCGCTTGCAGATCGGCGGCGATGATCAATGGGGAAACATTGTCGCGGGCGTAGAATTAATCCGCCGCGTGGAAGGCATCGAAGCTTTCGGCCTTACTTTCCCGCTTGTTACAACATCCGACGGCAAAAAAATGGGCAAAACATTAAAAGGCGCGCTTTTNCTTGATCCTGCTGTAACCAGTCCTTATGATTTTTTCCAGTACTGGCGCAATGTAACAGATCAGGATATCCTTCGCTTTTTATTAATGTTCACATTTCTTCCCGAAGATGAATGTAAAGCGNTTTGCGGAACCGGAAAAAATCCCAATGAAGCGAAAGAACGCCTTGCGTGGGAAGTTACCTGTCTTATCCACGGGAAAGAAGAAGCNGACAAAGCGCTTTCCGGCGCAAAAGCTGCGTTCGGCGGCGGAACCGGCGATAAAAACGCGATGCCGTGCGCTGATGTTAANAGATCCCGTTTTGAAAGCGGGTACAATATAGTCGATCTTTTCTGNGATACAGGGCTTGTTCCAAGCAAAAGCGAAGGAAGGCGTCTTGTTCAGCAGGGCGGCGCCTTTGTATCNGACGCAGANGGCGGGCTTACAGCGATAACTGATCCTGCCGCTTTAATCGGCGCGGACAGGCTTAACGCTGAAGGNGATTTAATTCTTAGAGCCGGCAAAAAAAGGTATCTAAGGTGTCAGTCACCGCTGCTATAGATGGTGTCGTATAAAAACAACGGCGCTATATGCAGCGCAGGTGACTGTCACNAGGACGACACATATTCTTTTAAAAAGTTGCAAAATTTCACATTTTTATTTTGACAAAATCTTGAAATCTGTATATAATTTTTCATATCTAATATTAGAGGTGGATTATGTTACAGTTTAAAGATTATGTTTCCAATATACCGGATATTTCCCAGCAGAATTTCGCCCAGTTAGTCGATCATCATTCTAAAAAATTCGCGGACGTGGATTTTATCCGCTACCGCGCCGGAAAGCAAAGNGAGTTTACCCGCTGGAGTTTTGCCNGGTTCGGNGAAGAATGCAGAAGAGTAGCCCGCGGACTGCTTGAAGCCGGGCTTGTTAAGGGCGATCGTGTTGTTCTTTGGTCGGAGAACAGGCCTGAATGGATGTCTGTCTGGATGGGTACATTGGTAGCCGGCATTGTCATTGTGCCTGTGGATTTCCTTGTTACCGAACAGGAATGTATTAATATTATTAAAATTACAAGGGCAAAAGCGTTCTTTTATTCCGGCAGAAAAAGGGAATTCGCGGCTTCATTGTCAGCTAACGGCATANAGATGCCTGTATCAGTGTGTATCAGCCCGGAAGGCGACGATCCTTCCGCTGAATCCGAAGAATATAAAAACTTNGGGAAAAACGCCGGAAGCCGGCAGCTGCCGCCTGTTGACAGCATTTCGCCGGATCATCCCGCATCAATTGTTTTTACGTCAGGAACGACAGGCTTTGCCAAAGGCGTTACATTATCGCATAAAAATATAATCGCCAACGCAAGCGCGGCGATACGAATGCTCGAGCCGACCGAAAAAGACGTATTTATCGATGTGCTGCCGCTGCATCATACATATCCTACAACCTGTTCATTTATCGCGCCGTACGCGACCGGCATCCCGACGGTAATTGTAGAAAAAATTGTCGGCAAAATTGTTATTGACGATATTAAAGACGGCGGCGTTACGTTCCTTATAGGAGTTCCGCTGCTCTACGATAAGGTGATGGCGGGAATTGACGCGGGTTATCAAAAGCTTTCACCGATTATCCGCGGGCCTTTGAATGTGCTTCGCAAGATCGCGCTGAAAAAGGCGAATCAGGGAAATGTCAATTTTGGCCGCAAAGCCCTTAAAATTGTCCGCAAGAAGGCAAGACTTGATTCAATAATGATAATGGTCGCGGGCGGCGGGCCTTTAAGCATAAACACAGCGAACTTTTTTGATTCGCTCGGGTTTAACATGGTTCAAGGTTACGGCATGAGCGAAAACGCTCCGTTAATCAGCGTAAATACACCGCGGCACAGAAACAACGTGTCTGTCGGTCTTCCGGTTCCTTATACCGATGTAAAAATCGTCGATCCAACGCCGGAAGGAATTGGAGAGATCGCCTGTAAATCGCCTTCTGTAATGCTTGGTTATTTTGAAAATGAAGAAGCCACAAAAGAAGTTATAACTGAAGACGGCTATTTATTAACAGGCGATTTAGGCTGCCGCGATGAAAGAGGTTTTATTATCATTAAGGGCCGCAAAAAAAACCTGATTGTAGGTTCCGGCGGAAAAAATGTTTACCCTGAAGAAGTAGAAGCGCAGTTTTCCGCGTCGCGCATTATCGCGCAGGTGCTTGTAGTCGGGCGTAAAGATCCCGGCGGCGAAATAATCTTCGCTGTAGTAGT
>WQTB01000250.1 GCA_009786495.1 Treponema sp. | reverse complement strand
CTGAACTTGTCGCAAAAATACCTGTTTTTCAAAAAGAAAAAGCGGCGGCGAAGCAATTAAAATTTTACTGTACGTTTAAACAATTTTATTCATACTATTGGTCAATTTGTAAGCCGATTGGATTTATGAAACATCATATAGCAAGCGCAATGGTTTATAATTTATACCGGCTGATTTTAATTGAAAATGAAATTCTGTTTCCTTCTGTACGAAGATTGGAAGAATATGTAATAAGGGCAAAAAATAAACCTGACGGTATTGTAGAAAAGTGCAGAAAATTCATGGACGATTTAACAGATGATGACGCATTATCATTAATTGAAAGTTATAAAAGCTGGACATCGTATGATTATCCTAAAGACTTTCAATTTGTAGCTAATAATTTTGATAATCCCTGGGAATATGATTAGATAAATGGACAGAAATATTTATTATTGGATTTTAATTTTATTATAATATTTTATTATATATGATATTCATCTATATTATGTGTAATAGTACCTAAAATATTAAAATTCATTGGCAGAATTAAAGAAAATTATGTATAATAAAGGTATTATGTTATTTTGCGAAGAACTTTATCGAGACGATAAAAAATCACTGGATTTCAATAGCAGTGAAATAATATTGCGGAATGCAGTTAGGGCAATAATACTAAAGAAGTAATCAAATTTGAGAATAAAGATTAAAGTAAAAACAAAATGATAAAAAATGTTAAGTATTTAAATAAGGTTTTTTGTAATATCTAAGAAAGTTCATATTTGGGAAACACGATTATTTCATTAATTATGTTTGTCTTTTTCTTTTTCGGCTTCTATAATGCCGATGAAACTATAAGGGGATTGATTAATATGTTCAGGTTCTGGTTAGGCAGGGAATTTTACAGGCTTTAACCATTGCCAGGATTTGTAACTGCCGCCAAAGGATGTCTGATCAAATATATCGATGGTTGTTCCGTATCTGTCAAAAATGTTGTTTTGTTTATTACTCATATAATTATTAATTTTGCTGAAAAGTTTTTCTGCGAAAGTTTCATTTAATTCGACATCATCTTTACTTTACCTTTTTTTTAAAATCCGCTAGATTGTACCTATGAAGAAAATATCACTAACAGGTATAAAACCGACAGGCGACCTGCATATCGGCAACTATTTCGGAGCTATAAAACCTGCGCTTGAACTTGTAAAAGATTACGACGCAAGATATTTTATCGCCGATTACCACGCGCTTAACACGATGAAAGACGCGAAAGAACTTAACTCCACAATCAGGCAGGTTGCCGCAGGCTGGCTTGCTTCAGGGCTCGACCCGGAAAAAGTTATTTTCTACAGGCAAAGTTCCATCCCTGAAGTTTTTGAACTTACCGCGATGCTCATGGCGTTTACAAGCAAGGGTCTTATGAACCGCGCCCACGCCTACAAAGCCGCGATTCAGGAAAACAGCGAAAAAGGCGATGACACCGATGCGGGAATTAACATGGGACTTTTTACATACCCTGTATTAATGGCGGCTGATATAATTATTTTTGATTCGGATATAGTTCCTGTCGGCAAGGATCAGGTGCAACATATCGAGATGGCGCAGGATATCGCGCAGTCTGTAAACGCAAATTACGGGCAGCAGGTTTTAAAAGTTCCTCAGGCGGCGGTTCAGGAAGATTCCGCCGTTATCCCGGGGCTAGACGGGCGCAAAATGAGTAAGAGCTATAATAATGTAATCCCTCTTTTCGCGCCTGAAAAAACACTGCGAAAAACAATTATGCGCATAACAACCAATTCGCAAACTGTAGAAGAGCCGAAAAACCCAGACGAAAGCCAGATTTACCTGATTTATAAATTATTCGCAGACAGCGAAGAGCAAACCGCTCTTGCAAACCGTTACCGCGCAGGCGGAATGGGCTGGGGGGAAGCAAAGGAAGAGCTGTTTCGAGTAATTAACCGCTGTCTGTCCCCTATCCGCGAACGCTATGACGCGATAATGGCGGACATCCCCGCGCTGGATAAAATTCTGGCGCAGGGGGCACAAAAGGCAAGGCCGATTGCTTCGGCGACTGTTAAGCGTTTCCGTAAAGCGGCGGGAATAGATTAATACAGGGGTATTTATGAATATAATCGCGTGTATAGGAAGCGGCAATATGGGCTTTGCTTTAATGAAGTGCGCCGCAAAGGGAACGGAAATCTACATTACAGACGCTGACGCGCAGAAAGCGAAACAGGCGGCGGCGGAACTTGGTGCGAAAGTTTTATCTTCCAATGAAGAAGCGGCGGAAAAAGGCGGCATTGTATTTCTTGCCGTTAAACCGCAAATTTTGCCGAAGGTGTTAGGCGATATTGCCCCGGCTGTTGTAAAAAGATACAGGGCCGGTATACCGCCTGTACTCGTTTCAATGGCGGCAGGCTGGTCAATCGAAAAGATACAAGAATCCATCGGAGAAAAAATCCCAACAGTAAGAATAATGCCCAACACGCCCGCGCTTATCGGCAAGGGAATGATCGCGATGTCTTATTCTGCCGAAGTTCCGGCGCAGACTGTATCGTCTTTGGAAAAGATTTTAAGCGGCGCAGGCGTTGTAGACATTGTAGAAGAGCGTTTCATGAACGCTGTTACAGGGCTTTCAGGTTCCGGTCCTGCGTATGTGTATTTATTTATCGAAGCATTGGCGGACGGCGGAGTGCAGGCAGGGCTTCCAAGAGACAAGGCGCTTAAATACGCAGCTCAAACAGTTTCCGGGTCAGCCGCGATGGTTCAGGAAACAGGCAAACACCCCGGCGAATTAAAAGATATGGTAACATCTCCGGGCGGCACCACAATAGCCGGTATCGCGGCCCTCGAAGGCGGAGCCTTCCGCAGCACCGTGATAAAAGCCGTAGAAGCCGCCTGGAAACGCTCAATAGAGTTGGGATAAACCGCCGATATTGTAATATG
>WQTB01000249.1 GCA_009786495.1 Treponema sp. | reverse complement strand
ATTGTGTCAATGTTAAACGCCATGAATATTCCAAAAACTGTGCAGTACCGTGATATTCCGGGCGTTGTTGTAAAATTAAAAGAACAATCAGTCCAGTAAAAAACCGCTTGACAAATTGTCAACTATAGTTTACTCTATAATATATAGGGGTGAAAATCAATGGCTGTTAAATATGAGGTTTATGAAACCAATGTTTATACTAAATGGTTTACTTCCTTGAAAGATGAAAGAGCCAAGGCTCGAATTGATAAACGTGTTGACCGCGCAAAACATGACAACTTCGGCGATTGGAAGACCGAATCAGGTGAAGTCAGGGCAATGAAGATTGATTATGGACCTGGCTATCGTCTTTATTATGTTATTAGAGAAGATAAAATAATAATTCTGTTATGCGGCGGCATTAAACGTAATCAACAAGCGGACATTAATAAAGCGGTTGATATTGCAAAGGAGATTTAAAATGGGTATAAAACTAAGGAAATGGGATGTAACCGAACACATGGATAATGAGGAATATATTTCAGAATACCTGAAAGCCGCTTTTGAAAGCGGAGATACTTCTGAAATAACCCGGGCTTTAAGCGATGTAGCCCGCGCCCGCAACATGTCCGACCTAGCTGAAAAAATGGGAATCAGCCGTCAAGGGCTTTATAAAACCCTATCCGAAAACGGCAACCCAGAATTCGTAACCATTCAAAAACTAATTACCGCTTTGGGCTTACAAATGAGTATTATAACACCTGCCAAACCTGTAAAAAAACGGGTTGCCGCTGTTTCTTAAAAAAGATACTTGTTGAAAAAATTTAACTATAAGTTTTAAAATAAACCTTGTAAACGCGGTCTTTTAGTATCATTTTTAATTTTTTTTATGAGAATTTTAAATAATACAGATTTTATTTTTTATTTTGCCTGTCATTAGATGAACTTTTCACTTCTACAAGAACCGGCACCATCGAAAATCCCAAATCCCTTCTGATTCTGTTTTTTAAATATGAAACATATGAATCGCTTACAGCCTGCGTTCGTGATGTGAAAATAATAAAATGCACGGGATTTGCAGATTTTTGCACTGCGTATTTAACCTTAAAGCGAGTCCTTGGCCCTGTCGGCGGCGGACTTTCCTGCAGCCATTTTTCAAGCGCCTGATTTAACTGCGACGTAGTAATCTGCGTGTTAAGCTGATCGTACATTTTTACCGCGGTAATAAGAATTTTATCAACGCCTGTTCCGGTTTTCGCGCTGACAGGAAGCACAGGCGCGTATTCCATCTGTCCGAACTGAAAACGGATTTTTTCTTCCGCCGCTTTAAAAATTCTTTTCTGCTGCGGTCCTTGCTCTGAAGCATCAGTTAATAAATCCCATTTGTTAAGCGCCATGATGATGCCCCTGCCTTTATCATGTGCGAGAGCCGCGATTTTTTTATCCTGATCGGAAAGGCCTTCTTCAGCGTCGATCATCAGGACAACAATGTCAGCGTCATTTATTGTTTTTATCGCGCGGTTAACGGAGTAGTATTCGATATCTTCCGTGACCTTTGATTTTCGGCGGATACCGGCAGTGTCAAGAATGATAAAATCTCGCGATTTCCAGAAAAAGCTTCCTTCGACAGTGTCTCTTGTTGTGCCGGGGACGCTGCTTACAATTGACGACGCGGAACCTGTAAGCCTGTTTGACAATGTTGATTTTCCTGTATTCGGTTTTCCCAAAAGCGCGATGCGTATAACGTTCCTTTCCTGCGGTTCAATTCTTACTTCTGAAAAATCAAGCCGTTTAATTATCTCCTGCTGAAGATCACCTATGTTGTCGCCGTGTTCGGCGGAGATCATTAAAACTTTTTCAAAACCGAATGACAGCGCATTCCATGCGTCCGGGATCATTCTGCCGCCTTCGGTTTTATTAACCGCGGCGACAAGTTTTTTCATATACGGACGCAAAAGATCAATAAGCTCTTCATCTTCGCTTGTTATTTCGCCGGCTTCAAGCAAAAGTATAATTAAATCCGCTTTTTTTACGGCGATCTTTGTTTTTTCAACTACAAGTTTGTCTATGCCTTCAATGTCAGCTAACTTAAACCCGCCTGTATCGACAAGCCGGAATGTTTTTCCGTCAATCGTACAGTCCGCTTCTACAGGATCGCGCGTAACGCCCGGCGTTGGATCGGTAATAGCCCTGCGTTTACGAAGAAGCCTGTTGAATAAGGTTGATTTTCCCGTGTTTGGGCGGCCCGCAATTACCACGACCGGAAGATTTTTATACATTTTTATTTTACCTTTTTTCTTATTATACTGACAATTCCGGTGAAATTTTCATCTTTTACAAGCGCAAGCATTCCAAGACCCAGCAGAAAATAAATAAAAGCGCTGATTGCAAGCGGCGCGCCGTTCGCAATTAAGCGGGTATGCCCGGAAAACATTTCGTTTAACACACCTGAAAGAAAATAAACAGGAACAGCCGCGATTGCGGATAATATAAGCATTTTTAAAATATACAAAAACGTATTCTTAATTACATCTTTCATGTTGATGTCAGGATTTTTCCCCAGAAAAGCAATTAGTAAAAACGTGTTTACCGCGCTTGCTGACGAAAGGGCGAACGCGATACCCGCTCCCTTAAACGGCCCTGCAAGCAGAGCGGCCAATGTGATGTTAACCGCAAATGAAATAATTCCTGCGATGGTCGGGGATTTTGTGTTGCTTTGGGCGTAAAACGCCGGAGCTATAATTCTGTTAAGCGCAATAAATAAAAGCCCCGGCATATGAAAAATAAAAGCGGCAAACGTAAGCGCTACAGATGATTCGTCAAAACTGCGGCTTTGAAAAAGAAGGCGTATTAAATTCTGCCCTTCAAGCAGCGAAAAAAAAGTTACAGGAATCGTAATCAACGAGATTATTTTTATTGACGAAACAAGACGCCTGTTGAAAATTTCCCA
>WQTB01000248.1 GCA_009786495.1 Treponema sp. | reverse complement strand
GAAAACAGGGTGGATTTCCGCGAGCTTGTCAAAGACCTTGTCAGCGTTTTTAAAATGCGCATCGAGCTCCGCCAGATCGGCGTGCGCGATGAAGCGCGCGTTACAGGCGGGCTCGGCGTATGCGGCCGCGGCTATTGCTGCCACTGTGTCTCGGATAAATTGAAGCCTGTTTCGATTAAAATGGCAAAGGATCAAAAACTTTCGCTTAACTCCGTAAAAATTTCCGGCCCCTGCGGACGGCTTTTATGCTGCCTTTTTTACGAATACGGTTTTTATTCGGAGCAGCAGCGCAATCTTCCGCAGGAAGGAATGAAGATTAACTATGAAAACGAATACTGGAAAGTGATGGAAGTAAATCCTATCGCCTGCCAGATCAAACTGTCATCCGAGGACGGAAGGCAGATAACAATTCCCGCCTGCCGCTTCGAACGTGTGGACAATTACTGGAAGATCAAAACCAGCTGATTTTTTCGCCCGCTTTTAATTGAAATCTTATTAAAATATATTTTTTAAATTGTTCCATACGCGTTTGAAAAAGCCTGTGTTTTCTTCTTCGTATATCGAAGCAATTCTGGACTGCGCGTCCGCGCGGTAATTTTCCGATACCAGTGAATTATGATTTTTATACCATGCGGCGGCTTTGATAAAATACTGAACCGCTTCCTGCGGCGATTCATTTTCTTTTACAAGACCGTTAAGATAAAAAACATCGCCGTTATGCAAAATCTTTTTNTCGTTATAATATTTCTGCGCGGTTATTNTTGCGCTTTCATAATCGCCTGCTTCCGCGNCCGCAAAGCCTGCCTTTAAATCGTTAACAGCCTGCTGCTGCCACGGAAACTGTATAAATGCCGATGCGGCNAACGCAAGCGCGGACAGCGCCAGANCCGGAATTAATGTTTTTTTNTCGCGTTTTTCCTTTTCTGCGTTTAACGTTCCTTCATTAATATCCTGATCAATGTTTTTTTGCGGTTTAAGGTTTACCGTTATGTGATAAATTGTTCTTGCGAGCGCCGCGATGAATATAACAAGTATTACCCAGTCCGCGGGCTGGAAGTATAGGTCGCCTGAAAGAACGCCCCTTGGGTCTGTCAGTATGAAAATGCCAAGAAGGTAATTAATGCCTGCGAACCATAAAATAAAAAACAAAATGCCTGTTTTAACGGCGTTTGTAAATGAAACAGGAAGTTTTTTGGAAATTATTATTAAAACGATATGATAAATTATCGTAATTAAAAGACCAACTCCGGGCAGCAGGAAAGTAAAAAATAAAAACACCTGCTGTATGAGCGCGCAGACTATTAAAGATTTTATGTATGTTTTCCATTCCCTGCTCATCGCGGGAATAACAGAAATTATTATAACCGCGGTAAAAAGCAGACAAGACAATATTGCTTTTAATATGCCTGCAGGCGGAAACGCTATTAACTGAAGCGGAGAGCCGAGCCATTGAACCGCAAACAATAACATCGATAACTGAAGAAACATAAAAGCCCCCTTAATTTTCCGCGGTTATTTTTCTTATTTCAGAAACAAGATAAAAAGAGCCTGTCCCAAGAACCGGAAGCGTTTTGTTAAAAGCAGCTGCCTGTTTAACGGCTTCCTGCGTGTCAGCGATAAGCGATATTTTATCCTTTCCGGCTTCCTTAACAAAAGCGCCGTAAACCGCAGCGGGAACGCTTGCCTTGAATGTCCCCGGGGTTGTAATGATTATTTTTGAAAAATATTGATGAGCTTCCTTCGCCATGCGCGCCGCGTCCTTGTCCGCCGCGCACCCAAAAATTAAAACGCCGCCTTCTCCGTAGAGCGCGCAAAATGTTTCAATACACAGCGCGAGGCTTTCAGGGGTATGCGCGCCGTCGATAATAAAGGGCATTTGATTCGCCGCGCTGATTTTTTCAAAACGCGCCGGTATTTTTATATTTTCAAGTCCCCTGCGGATTGATTCTTCGCTGATAATTTTGTGCGTATCTTTACGCTTGCAGGAAATTTCTTCTGATATTATCTGAAGCGCGGCGAAAGCGAGCGCGGCGTTTTGCGCCTGAACCTTTCCCGGAATTGGAATGTGCAGGTTAAGCATTTCACGCGGAAGCGCAGAAGGTGCGAAGGCATTTAAATTAGATTTATTAGAAAGCGAAAAGCCTGTTCCATGTGATGTGACATTTATNTCAGAAATTTTTATTATATCCGGCAGATAATAAAGCGGGCTGTTTTTTTCGCCTGACGNNTTTTTAAAAACTTCAAAAGCTTCTGCGCGCTGTTCCGCAAGAATTAAAGGCCTNCCNTGTTTTATGATTCCCGCTTTTTCGCCCGCGATTTCCGCGATTGTACTGCCNAAATAATTTGTATGCTCAAGCTCGATTAATGTTATTACGCTTGCAAGCGGTTCAAGCACATTTGTCGAATCAAGCCTGCCGCCAAGACCTGTTTCTACCGCCATGATGTCGCATTTCGCGTAACGCGCGCAGAGAAAGAAAAAAAGCGTAAGCAGTTCCCAGTAGGTAGGCTCGCATCCTGACCACGCGTTACGCGCATGTTCTGGCAGGTCTTTGGGGGCTTCAGCGGCAAAAAGAACGTTTCCCGACGCGGGAAGGCGCGTTTCAATTATTTCGCGGAGCTCACATCCTGCCGCGCAGTATGTGTCTTCATTGAAGAATGAACCGTCTAGGCAGATGCGTTCCCTTACGTCCGCAACATGCGGCGACATATAGCGCGCCGTCCTGAAGCCGGATGCTGTCAGAATGGCGGCTAACATGCTTGTGACGGAGCCTTTGCCCTTTGAACCCGCGATATGTACGGACGGCGCGCATTTGTGCGGGTTTCCTGCCAGTTCACATAACGCCTGCATTCTGTCTATGCGGAAACTCTTGGGTTTCTGCCCGCGCTCAAGATTGATGAAAGCTGAAAGCCAGCTAAAGACTTCTTCGGA
>WQTB01000247.1 GCA_009786495.1 Treponema sp. | reverse complement strand
GAAGACATTGATTATAACAAGCCAATGTCACTTAACATATGGAAAAAAATGTTCCCGTTCATCAAACCGGAAAAGAAGAATTTAATTTTTTGTACGGTTCTGATGTTTATTGTCGCGATTATCGACATACTGTTCCCGCTGCTTTTAGGTTACGCGATAAGCAATAACATTCAGCCGCGGACAGCTGACGGAATCTGGTTTATATTGATCGCGACAGGTTCGCTTGTTATTATTCAAGCGATAAATGTGCTTTTCTTTGTTTCGATAGGAATAAAAGCGGAAGTGGGAATGTGCCGCGCGCTTCGAAACGCGATCTTCCAGCACCTTCAGAAANTAAGCCTTTCCTATTACAACAAAACGCCNGTGGGCTATCTTATGGCGCGCACAAATTCAGACACAGGCCGCATCGGGGATTTGATCGCCTGGGGGCTNATTGATTTTACATGGTCAGTTTTTTACTGCATCGGCGCGATCATNACAATGTTTATGGTTCACTGGAAACTCGCGGTTCTTGTATGCGCGACAGTTCCTATACTCGCCCTGATGACATGGTTTTTTCAGAATAAAATTTTAACCGTAAACCGTGTTATACGCAAAATAAATTCAAAGATGACAGGCGCGATGAACGAAGGTATCACAGGGGCCAGAACCGTAAAAGTTCTTGTAGCGGAAAAGCAGAGCCTTGGCGAATATTCGGCGATAACTGACGAATACAGGGGACACGCTGTTCACATGGCGCGCCTTCGCTCGGTTTTTATTCCCGCGTCGCTGTTTATCGGATCGCTTGCGACTGCGGCTGTTTTAAGCTACGGCGGGTACGAAATTATTTTTCTTGGCGCGGAACTGTCGGTGCTTGCGATCTTTTTACAGTACGCAGGCGGTTTTTTCTGGCCGATTCAGAATATTGCGCGGATTTTAACCGACATTGTTTCAACGCAGGCGAATGTTGAAAGGGTTTCAAGCCTTCTGGATCAAAGCCCGGGCATTACGGATAAACCGGAAGTAATTGAAAAATACGGCGATGTGTTCGCGCCCAAAAAAGAAAACTGGGAGCCGATAACAGGCGACGTTGAATTCCGTGACGTGACATTTTGCTATCCCGGTTACAGCAAAAAAGTTCTTGAAAATTTTAATTTGACGATCCGTTCAGGAACGTATGCGGCGATTGTGGGCGAAACAGGAGCGGGCAAATCGACGCTTGTAAATCTTGTCTGCCGTTTCTTTGAGCCGACGTCAGGCGAAATTTTAATCGACGGAATTGATTACAGGCAGCGCAGCCAGCACTGGCTTCACAGCGCGTTCGGTTATGTGCTGCAAAGCCCGCATCTTTTTTCCGGCACTATCCGCGAGAATATACGCTACGGCAGACTCGACGCGACNGACGAAGAAGTTGAAAGAGCCGCCGCCATTGTTCACGCGGACAAGATTATCGANAAAATGGAAAAGGGCTACGAGACCGAAGCAGGCGAAGGCGGCGACAGATTATCGACGGGCGANAAACAATTAATTTCTTTCGCGCGCGCAGTTCTTGCGGACCCGCGGATTTTTATTCTCGATGAAGCGACAAGCTCTGTCGACACTGAAATGGAAATGCTTTTGCAGGACGCGATTCACACATTGCTTGAAGGGCGAACAAGTTTTGTAATCGCGCACAGGCTTTCCACGATCCGCAGCGCGGATGTAATCCTTGTTATCGAAGAAGGAAAAATCATCGAGCGCGGAACCCACAAGGAATTGATCGAAAAACGCGGTCATTATTACAAACTTTATACGCAGCAGTTTGAAGAAGAAAAAGAAAAGGAACTGCTAAAAAGCATTTAATCAGGCGATCTTTACTGCCTGCATCTGCGCCTTGACGCATAACTCAGCGGCTTTAAAAGCGTGTTCCTGAGTCATCGCGTTTTCGGTGCGGTTCAGGCAGTCGAGAATCAGCTGGCCGAAGTAGGGGTAGCCAGTTTTTCCTTCGACATTATAAAAGGTTTCTTCCTTTCCGTTGGCAAGGTAGACATTGCCGCCCTTGCTTTGCTTTTCACCTAACTGCATGTACTTGCGCTGTTCGATAAAGCCTTCAGTGCCGAGTATGAATGACCGTCCGTCGCCCCATGACTGAAGGCCGTCGGGGGTAAACCAGTCGACGCGGAAGTAATGGGATGCGCCGTTGTCGCCTGTAAGCGTCGCGTCGCCGAAGTCGTCAAGTTCCGGGTACTGCGGGTGGCTGTAATTCGCAATCTGGCTGCTTACGATTTTAGCGTCTTTCGCGCCCGAATAAAACAAGAACTGTTCAATCTGATGGCTGCCGATGTCGCATAATATTCCGCCGTATTTTTCTTTTTGGAAAAACCACTGCGGGCGCGAAGCTGCGCTTAACCTGTGCGGGCCAAGACCAAGCACCTGAACCACTTTGCCGATCGCTCCCTGTTCGATAAGCTGCCCCGCGAAGACTGCGCTTTCAACATGAATGCGCTCGCTGTAATAAACCATGTACTTCCTGCCCGTTTCCTTTACCTTTGCTTTCGCGGCGGCAAGCTGTTCGAGTGTGGTAAGCGGCGCTTTGTCGGTAAAATAATCCTTTCCGGCTGACATGACGCGCAGCCCAAGTTCGCATCGCTGCGATGTTACCGCCGCGCCGGCGACAAGAATAATTTCCCTGTCATTAAAAATTTCATCTTCGTCCGCCGCGCGTTTTACGCCGGGGTATGTTTTGCAAAAGTTATCCATTTTAACGGGATCAGGATCGTAAACGCTTTTTAAAACTCCGCCCGCTTCGATTAAGCCGTTGCACTGTCCGTAAATATGCCCGTGATCAAGACCGATTGCCGCGAAAACAAATTCGCCTTTTTTTACGACAGGCGCGGGTTTGCCTGACGGCGCGTAATTCATGCCGTTTGATTTGTCTGACATTTTTTCTCCTATCCCGTTTTATACAGTGATGGCGCCTTCAAGGTC
>WQTB01000246.1 GCA_009786495.1 Treponema sp. | reverse complement strand
GTTTCGCGCACATCGCAGACTGAAAATTCCTTGTCCTGTATTTTCGCGATAATCGCCTTTACTTCCGCCTCGTTCTTAAGCTCCGGCTTGTTGTTATTCCATAAAACAAGAGCCGCGGCGTAAAGAGTTTTACCTGANTTTATATCNGCTTCCAGTGTCCAGTATTCGTCCGGAATAAAGCTGTCAACTTCTTTTTCTCTTTCGCAGATGAGCCGCAGCGCCACAGACTGAACACGTCCTGCGGAAAGGCCGTTTTTTACTTTTTTCCACAATAAAGGAGACAGGTGATAACCGACAAGCCTGTCAAGCACGCGGCGCGCTTTCTGCGCCGCTACTTTCGCTTCATCAATATTTCTCGGGTTTAATACCGCGTCATTCACCGCGTTAGGTGTAATTTCGTTAAAACTGATGCGTTCTATCGGGACTTCGCTTGTTTTCGCGTTGATTGCATTGCGCAGATGCCACGCTATCGCTTCTCCTTCGCGGTCATTATCACAAGCGAGCAGCACCTTACCGGCTTTTTTCGCGTCGCTTTGCAATTCTTTAAGAATCTTCGCGCGGCCNCGCACAGTTATNTATTCAGGTTCAAAATCATGATCAACATCNATGGCGGTTCTTGATTTTGGAAGATCAATCAAATGCCCCATTGACGCTTTGACATTATATAAAGGTCCCAGNTATTTTTCGATTGTCTTTACTTTTCCGGGAGATTCAACAATAACAAGAATTTGTTTTGTCTGCTTTGATATTTTCTTTTTTGCCGGGCTTTCTTTTGCCTTTTTTTCTTTTGTCATGCAATGTCCTTAAATTTTAATATTTAGAAAATCCGCCATACCGGACACAAGTTTTTCCCGTCCCGAAATACCTTCAATGCTTTCACNTAACGCGGCGTAATCATTCCGTAAATTCCATTTATTCAATACATCGGACGCCGAATAAATAATTTCNGCTCCGTCATTNACAAGTTTTATNGTGCCTCTTCTGTCAAACGCTCCCTGCAAAACTCCCGATGAAGCTACCCAAAGATCCTTTCCCTGATCAAGAGCAAATCCGGCTGTTATTAAAGCTCCCGATTTTAAAGGCGCTTCTACAATAATAACGCTTCGTGATAAAGCGGCTATTATTCTGTTCCTTGCAGGAAAACTCCATTTACTCGGCGCTGTTCCCGGAGGATACTCGGAAATTAAAGCTCCGCCTGAATCAAGAATTCTTTTTGCAAGCGGCCTGTTTGATGAAGGGTAAATTTCATCTAACCCGGATCCTAGAACCGCGTACCCGGGAACGCCGCTTATCAAATTTCCTCGGTGCGACATTGCGTCGATTCCAAGCGCAAGCCCCGATACAATTGAAAAACCAGCGCATCCCATATTACCGGCGATTTTATATGCCTGCTCCTGAGCCTGCGGGCTTGGTTTTCTTGTTCCGACCATACCCAAAAGGGATTTTTCCGGATTTGGAAGATTCCCTTTAAAATAAATTACAGAAGGCGGATCATAAGTCTCCCTTAAAAGCGGAGGGTAACTTTCATTTTTCCATGATACCCATTTAATTGAACGCATTCTGCAAATTGTGTCAATACGCCCGGCTTTATCCTGAACATCGCTTATATCCCAAAAAGTTTTTAATCCGCGGCTAATAATATATTCTATATCTCTTTTTGACTGCACAAACAGCTCATCCTCGCTGTTAAACGCGTCAAGAAGCATGATCTTTTCCCTGATCCTTAAGCCGGGTAAAAGCGAAACGATTAGTTCCATAAGTCCCGGGGTTTGATTATTCATATAACATCCCCTGAATAATATCTCTGTTATTAAGCGCTTCCTGTTTAATATTCTGATCCCGTGTACGCGCGGCGATTCTTTCATACATCTGCGACGCGTCAGAAAATCTTTCCATCATATAATAAGCGCTCGCAAGAACAAACATCGCGGAGGTATCTGATGTATTGATCTGTAAAAGACGCTCAAGATGAACAGCTCCGTCCTGCGGCCTTTGAAGTTCATAGACATACAAAACGCCGATNCCGTACATCGCCCTTGCGTATGTCACATCAAGCTGCAGCGCGCGCAAATACGCGTTTTCTGAAAGATGAAAATATTGATCCTTTTCAAACTGCGCGTTAGCTGAAAATCCNACNTTTGATTTAGCGACCATCGCGGCNGAAACGCCTGTAAGATAGTACAGGATAGGATCCTCTGAATTAAAATATACCGCTCTTTCAAGCGCTTCAAGAGCTTCGTTATGCAATGCCCTGTCGGCGAGTCTTGTCGCGAGTATCTTCCAGTAAACCCCGGTCTGCGCGCTCTCTCTGACATTGCGCTCAATTTGATCCTGATATATCGCGATTGCCTGCCTTAATCCGTCAAGGGTTTCAGGCGGGCCGCCGTGGGGGCTTAATTCGGAAATGCGTTTTGAAAGTTCTCTGTTGTTNCTTCTGCTCTCCTGACTGTAAATAAATGTTACAAGCCATACGACAAACGCGAGNAACAAAATGCCTAAAACCATTTCCTTTAANTGTTTCATGTCAGCTCCCGCCCGTTTTTATTGTATTAAGACGCGGCAGAAAACGGCGGTGATTCTCGCGCAGGAGCGCGGTATTTACATGAGTATAAATCTGCGTTGTTGAAAGATTAGCGTGCCCTAATAATTCCTGAACAGTTCTTAAATCGGCTCCTCCTTCAAGAAGAGAAGTCGCGAAACTGTGCCGTAATGTGTGAACGTGCGATGAAACTCCCGCGAGACTTGAGTATTTCGCGTAATTTTTCCAGATTCCTTTTCTTGAAAGACGTTTTCCGTTCCTGTTGATAAAAAGCGCCTGACTCTTGACGATTTTTCCCGCAAGAATTGGACGCGCTTCTTTCAAATATTTTTGCAGCCAGGAAGCCGCTTCCTTTCCAAAGAGCGCAAGACGTTCCTTATCGCCTTTCCCTTTTACTTTCGCGAAACC
>WQTB01000245.1 GCA_009786495.1 Treponema sp. | reverse complement strand
TCAAGAGAGGAAATTTGCTTATAACCTTTTTCGATACATTCGCGGACAAGACCTGCCGCAATTTCGTGCGCGGATCTGAAAGGGACGCCTTTTTTAACAAGGTACTCCGCGGTATCTGTCGCTTCGAGAAAACCGCCTATACAAGCCGATTTCATGCGTTTTTGGTTAAATTCCGCGTTTTTTATCATCCCCGCGAACATTTTTAGGCACACATTCAGCGTATCTATGCTGTCAAAGAGGTTCTCTTTGTCTTCCTGAAGATCCTTGTTATACGCATACGGAAGCCCTTTTAATATTGTAAAAAGCGCGACCATGTTACCGGCTGTTCTTCCTGTTTTACCACGAATCAGTTCCGCGAAATCAGGATTTTTTTTCTGAGGCATTATCGAAGATCCTGTGCTCCACGCCTCTGAAAGCTCGATGAACTTAAATTCCTCGCTTGCCCAAAGGACAATGTCCTCGCAAAAACGGGACAGGTGAACCATCGTAATCGCGATAACCGAAGAAAGTTCCAGCGCAAAATCGCGATCCGCGACTGAATCCATCGCGTTTAAGGATGGTCTTTTAAACCCGAGAGCGAGGGATGTCTCGTTTCGATCAAGGGGTAAACCTGTCCCGGCAAGCGCGCCGCTTCCCAGAGGACATTCATCAAGNCTTTCAAACGCGTTTTTAAAGCGTGAATTATCNCGTTCAAGCGCGGCGCACCATGCTGTCAGGTGATATCCAAGCGTNACGCACTGCGCCCTTTGAAGATGAGTGTAACCGGGCATGACGCTCGTTACGTGCAACAGCGCGGTATCAAGAAGAGTATTAGCTGTAAGAGAAAGCTCTTTTTGAAGCTGCATTATTGCGCGTTTAAGGTACAGGCGGAAATCAAGAGCTACCTGATCATTGCGGCTTCTTCCCGCGTGAACCATTTTACCCGTATCGCCCAGCCGCTCTGTAAGGACATTTTCAAGAAACGAGTGAATGTCTTCCTGTTTATCGTCAATTAACAATTTGCCGCTTTTTATTTCGCTTGAGATTCTGTCAAGTTCTTTCGCGATTTTTCCTGCGCTGTCTTTCGGAATTATTTTCTGTTTTCCAAGCATCGAAACATGCGCCTTGCTTCCTTCGATATCGTCAAAAACAAGACGCTTGTCTATACTTATGGATGCTTGAAAAGCAAAAGCGTCAGAAGCGGGTGTATCAATAAGCCTCCCCGCCCATAACGGTTTTGATTTTTTTTCTTTAACAGTTTTTCTTTTAGCCATCTACAAATTTACTTTTTCTTACCCTTAATTACTTTTTTGCCCNTGNCTGTTTTTTTCGCCGCCGCCGCTTTAGTTTTGCCTGAATCGGAAGCCGNAGATTTCGCGCCGCCTTTTTTATCCTGNTCCATGAGAGCGCGGGCAAGTACTGGAAGCCCGTAAAGTTTTATAAAGCCTTTCGCGTCCGCGTGATTGTAAAGTTCTCCTGTTGTAAAACTGGCAAGGCTCGGATTGTAAAGCGAATTAGGCGACGTTACACCGGCTGAGCTTATCGAACCTTTGTAAAGTTTCACCCTTACTTTGCCCGTAACGGACTCCTGAGTAACATCGATAAATGCCGAAAGCGCTTCACGTAACGGCGTAAACCAGAAGCCTCCGTAAATCAGCTCGCCCATTTTAAATGATACCTTCTGCTTGAATGAATAGACTTGCCTGTCAAGGCACATATGTTCAAGTTCTTTGTGCGCGTAATAAAGAATGCTTCCGCCGGGTGTTTCATAAACGCCTCTTACTTTCATTCCGACAACACGGTTTTCAACAAGGTCTACAACGCCGATGCCGTTGGCTCCGCCGATTTTGTTAAGATGATTTATAAGAGCGGTGCCTTCCATTTTTTTGCCGTTTAACGCGACAGGAATTCCTTTTTCAAAATCAATCTCCACATATTCGGGTTTGTTAGGCGCTTTTTCCGGCGTAACGGTCAACGATAACATTTTTTTGTATAAAGGTTCCGCCGAAGGATCTTCAAGCTCAAGCCCTTCATGCGATGTGTGCCAAAGGTTTTCATCAATACTGTAAGAACTTTTCTTTGCTACAGGCAGCGGGATTTTTCTCCTTGAAAGATACCTCATGGCATCCTCGCGGCTTTTTATTTTCCATATTCTCCACGGAGCGATAATTTCCAAATCGGGAGCAAGCGCCATGATTCCTAAATCGAAACGAATCTGATCATTNCCTTTTCCTGTCGCGCCGTGAGCCACAGCCGCGGCNTTTTCCTTACGCGCGTATTCAACCAGCACCTTCGCTATAAGCGGCCTTGCGGTCGCGGTTCCNAGAAGGTACTTGTCTTCATATACNGCGCCGGCTTTAAGTGAAGGCCAGATATACTGTTCAACATATTCCTTTTTAACATCNGCGACATAACACGCGCTTGCGCCTGTCGCTAACGCTCTTTTTTGAAGCGCCTTCCANTCCGCTGTCTGCCCGACATCGACGCANACAGCGATTACCTCGCAATCCTGATTTTCCTTTANCCACGGAATAATCACTGTTGTATCCAGACCGCCTGAGTAAGCGAGGACAATTTTCTTTTTCATTATAAAAACTCCTTAATAATGATTAATTGNAATGTTCTGCGTTATTATCCAAAAAAATGTAATTTTTGACAAGAAGGTAACAGAGATTAACTGTTTTTTAATAATATATAATTCGAGCGCGGAATCAGCCGTCTCTCATTCCCGGTTTGAAATATGCCGATAATNGATAAGCGATATGAAGAAAACCGTAAAAAATGGGAAAAACAGNAAAAAAACGATCAAAAAACGNAAAAAATGGGATTTTTCGGACGGATTTAAGGCAATTTTGTTAGTCGGCGTAATCGTNCTTTTTTCCGCCGGTATTTCTCTTGCTGTAATAATGGTTCATAAATATTTTAACAATGACGGCATACCTATCGAGATCGATGATCAAAATCAAACTGCGGC
>WQTB01000244.1 GCA_009786495.1 Treponema sp. | reverse complement strand
TTTATACCGCAGAAGAAAATCAAAATGAAAGCCAAGGCGCGGACCTTTAAGCGTATAATTAAGCAGTAATGCCGCCGCCGCGGCGAAAACAAGACCGCAAAGGAGCATTAAAAGCGAATTTCTTAAAGAAATGTGCGAAACCATCATTTAAATTTCGTCAAAATATGCTAAAATATCAAGTAAGGAGAACATATGGCAAANGCGTTTATGGATGAAGATTTTCTGCTTGAAACACAGACAGCGCGCGAATTGTATCAATATTCAAAAAATGAAAGTATTTATGACTACCATTGTCATTTAATCCCGTCGCAGATCGCGGAAAATTACCAGATGAAAGATCTCTCTGACGCATGGCTTTCGGGGGATCATTACAAATGGCGGATGATGCGCGCGATGGGCATAGAAGAAAATTTTATTACAGGCGATGCGCAGCCATACGAAAAATATCTTGCGTGGGCGCGCACTACGGAGAACCTGATCGGCAATCCTTTGTACCATTGGACTCATCTTGAATTAAAACGCTATTTTGGAATAAACGAAACGCTTAACGAAAAAAACGCTCCCGCGATCTGGGAAAAGGCAAACGCGCTATTAAAAACGCCTGAACTTTCAATAAAAGGCATCTTTGAAAAATTTAACATATACGCTGTAGGCACAACAGACGATCCTGTTGATTCGCTCGAACACCACAAGGCAATCGCTGACGGGAGCGCGCCAATCGGAAAAATAAATACAAGGGTAATTCCTTCATTCAGGCCGGACAAGGCTCTTGACGTAAACGCGCCTGATTTTCAGCGTTACATCGAATCATTGGGCGGCGCAAGCGGGATAAACATTAAAACGCCGGACGATCTTCTTGCCGCCCTTGAAAAACGGCTTGATTATTTTATAGACTCAGGCTGCCGCGCAAGCGATCACGCCCTTTCATATCCGCCGTATGCTGAAACGTCATATAACGCTGTAAAAAAGATTTTAAAAAAAGCGCTCGGCGAGAAACNTGTCACAGCCCGTGAAGCCGAAGAGTTTAAAACATATATACTTGTTTCGTTAAGCGATCTTTACGCGAAAAAAGGCATTGTAATGCAGCTTCATCTTTCTTCGATAAGAAATGTTAACTCGCATTACCTTCTCCGCCTTGGCGCGAATACCGGTTTTGACGCTGTAAGCGACAGGAAAATCAGCGATAATCTTGCGGCGTTACTCGATCTTATGAACATGGGGGAAGGAAACAAGGGCGCGCTTCCCAAAACAATTATNTACACGCTGAATCCAAAAGATTATTACCCCATTGTTACAATAATGGGCGGCTTTCAGGATTCAGGATGTTTCGGAAAAATGCAGCTTGGTTCTGCGTGGTGGTTCTGCGATCACAGGGACGGAATGGAAGAGCAGATGCGCGTTCTCGCGAACGGCGGACTGCTTCCCGCTTTTGTTGGAATGCTTACAGACTCAAGAAGTTTTCTTTCATACCCGCGCCATGAATACTTCCGCCGCATCATGTGCAACATCATTGGCGGCTGGGTGGAAAAAGGCGAATATCCGTACGATAAAGACCGGCTGGAAAAAATGGTAAAAGATATCTCATTTACAAACGCAAAAAAATATTTCGGCTAGGAAAAACTGATTTCGCCTGTTATAAAAGGCGTTACACGATCTTCACCGTCAGGCGCGATTAATAATTCGCCGCCTTCTCCGATGCCGTGAAGAACGCCTTTTACGGTTTTGCCTGAATCCGCGGCTCCTTCTTTAAAAATTATACGCTCGCCTTTTTTATACAGCCTTTCTTCAAGCCGCGCTTTCCATGTTTGTATGTTTTTTTTAAGCATTAATTCCCCATAAAGGCAGGAAAGCGTTTTTTCCAATAAAATAAATCTTTCGTTTTCCGAAACGTCAGTTCCCGACGCAAGNGCGATACTTACNGCTTTTTCGCGTAAATTAAAAGGGAATNCTNTTTGCCTGATATTTATTCCGATGCCGATAAAAACATTTTCTCCGTCTGATTCGCACAGGATACCTGCCGCTTTTTTTGAATTAATCATAATGTCGTTGGGCCATTTAATTTTTACAAGACCTTTAAGTGCGCCAGAAAAATCTTCAATCGCAAGAGACAGCGCAAGGCCTGCGCGCAATGTAAGAGCTGATGGAATATTTTCCGTTTTTGGATAACGCAGCGCGATTGTAAATGGAAGACTCATTTTATTTTCAGTCTGCCATGTTCTGCCTGAAGTTCTTCCCCTTCCCGCTTCCTGAAAATCAGACGCTATTACTGTCCCGTGCNNGCACCCTTTTGAAACAAGCAACCGCGAAATATCCATTGTNCTTGANACAGAATCAGCATGATACACCGGAGCGTTAAAAGGGTTTTGCACTTCCAATATTTTCATTCTCGTGTTATTATACCCGCATGAACATTGTGTGTCTTGATCTTGAAGGCGTTCTTGTCCCGGAAATATGGATTGCGTTCTCTGAAGCTGCAGGGCTTTCGGAACTCAGNCGCACAACAAGNGACGAACCTGACTACGGCAAATTGATGAAATTCCGCCTTGACATATTAAAAGAAAATAATTTAAAACTCAGCGACATTCAAAAAGTCATTTCCAAAATGGAGCCGCTTGAAGGCGCCGCGGAGTTTACGCAAAANTTAAGAGANAGAACGCAGCTTATAATTCTTTCCGATACATTTGAGCAGTTCGCAAAACCTCTTATGGAAAAACTTTCATGGCCGTCTCTTTTTTGCAATTCACTTGTTGCTGACAGCGGCGGAACAATAACAGACTATACCCTGCGCCAGAAAAACGGCAAAAAGGAAGCCGTTAAAGCGTTTAAATCGATCAACATGCAGGTCTTCGCCTCCGGCGACGCGTTTAACGATCTTGCGATGATCCGCGAAGCGGATTCAGGCTGCCTTTTCCGCGCCCCGCAGTCCATCAAAGAAAACAACAAAGACATAAATTGCTTCGACACTTACGATGAT
>WQTB01000243.1 GCA_009786495.1 Treponema sp. | reverse complement strand
GGTTCCGTTTTTTCGCGTTTTGTTAACTGTTTCCTGCCTGCCGCTTTTTCTTCGTTCTTAAGACTGTTTTCAAACGCTTCTTCAAACTGGCTAAGGCGGTCCAAAGCGGCGATGATTCCGTCTTCTATGCGCCCCTGATCTTCCTTAAAGCTCATAACAAGCACTTCAAGCTCGTCAAGGCGTTTTTGATTCGCGTCGAGTTTTTTCTGTAAAGCGGTTCTTTCGCCGGATAAAGCGGCATTTTCGGAAGTTAAACGTTCAACATAATCAATCGCTTTCGCAATTTTGGTTTCCAGCAACTGGACCTGTTCAAGACTGATCAAAATGGCACCCTCCTTTCACTTCGTTTCAGCCTGCCTGCCGCGTATGCGTTCAGGTTAATCTTTAAATTTTAACTGCCGCTTTTCGCTTCAAACGCGGCTTTCGCTTTTTCGGCAATGGCGCGGAAAGCGGTATTGTCCTCTGTCGCAAGATACGCAAGAGTTTTACGGTTGATAATAATACCTGCTTTGTCCATGCCGGAAATAAGACGCGAATAAGAAAGNCCGATTTCCCTGCAAGCCGCGTTAATTCTTATTATCCATAATTTGCGGAACTCGCCTTTTCTGTCTTTCCTGTCGCGGTAAGCGTATGTTAAGGATTTCGCGACAGCGTCTTTGGCTGTTTTATAATTGGTTCCCCTTCTTCCCCAATAGCCNTTTGCCTGTTTTAATATTTTCTTGCGATGATTCTTTCTTTTGGAACCGTCTATTGCTCTTGACATAATTTTCCTCTTTTCTTAACCGTAAGGCATGAGTTTTTTTCTGATGACAGGCACATTGTCATCTGACAGTATACCCGCATGGCGCAGNCCGCGTTTGCGNTTTGCCGACTTCTTGGTAAGGATATGGCGCAGATTCTGCTTTTTATATTTTACTTTACCTGTGCCGGTAAAGGAAAAACGCTTTGAAGCGCTTTTTTTTGTTTTCATCTTTGGCATTTTAGCCACCTCTTAAAATTATTTACTCTAACCGACTGAATTAGACGGCTAAATTATTTTTTGCCTTTCGGACTTAAAACCATGGACATAAAACGGCCTTCCATCGCGGGCGGTTTATCCATCACATACTCGCCTTCAATTCTGGACAGCACGTCCTTCATAACATCGAAGCCAAGCTCTGTATGCGCAAGCTCACGCCCGCGGAAACGGATCGTCACCTTTACCTTGTTGCCGTCAGCTAAAAATTCTTTAATATGTTTGGATTTAAAATCCAAATCATGATCGTCAATTTTAGGCTGCATCCTGATTTCTTTAAGTTTCAGGAGCTTTTGCTTTTTTCTGGAATCCCGCAGTTTCTTTTCATTTTCAAATCTGAACTTGCCGTAATTCAATATCTTGACAACAGGGGGNACCGCCTGCGGCGCTACTTCAACAAGGTCAAGCCCTGCTTCCTTTGCAATCTCCAAAGCCTGTAAAACAGACATTATTTCCTGAACGCCGTCATCACGAATCAGACGGACTTCCCTGGAACGAATCTGTTCGTTTATACGTAAATCTTTTTCCGCCAACTGGCCTCCTTTTTTGCTACTCTTGATATTTTAACAAAAAATAGCTATTTGTGTCTAGTAGTATACTAAAAAACAAATTATTACAAGTGTGAAATGAGGAGCGAGGAATGTTTAATGAACGCCAAACTTCACATTACTCACTTCACACTCCTAATTCCTCACTCCTCACTATTTCTGTCCCGATTCCCTCATTGGTGAATAATTCGATAAGTATTGCGTGGTTAAGCCTGCCGTCGATAATATGGGTTTTTTTTACGCCGCCTTCAAGCGCCATAACGCAGCAGTCCGTTTTTGGTATCATTCCCCTTGTTATTATCCCTTCTTTTTTGAGTTCATCAAGCTGCTTCATTTCGACCGATTTAATAAGCGTAGCTTCGTCTTTAACATTACGGAGTATGCCGCGGACATCTGTCATCAGCACCAGTTTTTCGGCTTTTAAGGCGGCGGCGATTTTTGCCGCGGCAATATCGGCGTTGATATTCANCGCCTTCCCTTTGTCGCCGCCTGTACCGTAGGCNACAGACGAGATAACAGGGATAACGCCCATATCAAGCAGTTTATTCAATATTGACGTATCAACCTGTTCAATTTCCCCGACAAAGCCTAAATCGGACTGGGCATTCATTCTGCGGGCTTTAAGCATCGCGCCGTCGATTCCGCAAAGGCCTACTGCCTTGCCGCCTTTTTCNTGAATTAAAGCNGTTATTTCCTTATTGACCTTTCCGCATAAAACCATCTGTACTATATCCATNGTTTCTTCGTCTGTATAACGGAGCCCGTTTACAAAACGGCTTTCCTTGCCNGTTTTTTTCAGCATTGCTTCAATTTCGGGGCCGCCGCCGTGCACAAGCACGGTGCGTATCCCGACGCGTTCCATAAGAATGATGTCTTCGATTACCGCGGATTTNGCCTTTTCATTTAACATGGCGCTTCCGCCGTATTTTACAACAATTGTCNTGTTTTGAAAATTTTGAATATACGGCAATACCTGTACAAGCAGCCGCGCCCCTGTTTCATTCTGCATTGCCGCGGANACTTCGTTCATTATATCATCATCAGATTCTGTCATGATCTGTAATCCCCNTTTATTTTAACATAATCATAGCCAAGATCACATCCCCAAACAGAAGCGCGCTCTTCTCCTTCCTGAAGTTCGATTAATATTTCAATTTCTTCATGTAAAAGAATTTCCTTGGCTTTCTCTTCGCTGAACGCTGCTGTCTGTCCGCCTGAGCAAACCTGCACAACGCCCGCTTTGCTTTTAAAACTTACGGCTGTTTTGCTTTCGTCAAAATCCGCGCCTGAGTATCCCATTGCGCATAACACACGCCCCCAGTTAGCGTCAGCGCCGAAGCACGCGGTTTTTACAAGGCTTGAAGACGCTACCGATTTCGCAATGGTAAGCGCGCTGCCTTCGTCCCTTGCGCCTTTAAC
>WQTB01000242.1 GCA_009786495.1 Treponema sp. | reverse complement strand
GATGGTACAGCGAATGTTTCAGCGTCAAGCGACAGCATCAACAATATAATAAATCAGGCCAACACGCTGCTCGATACCTTAAATGTTTCGCTTTCAGGCGCNAGNGGATCAGAGCATCTCCTGCTTGGGCAGATACTGATCAATATTGANCAGGTAACAAAGAGCTTAACAGCTCTTTCGGATACAATAACGGGGCANATCGATCCGATACTGGCGCAGGTTAATCCTGTATTGGAACAGTTAAATCANCTGGCTCCGATTATTGACAACATTGAAACAATTACAAACGACATAGGCTTNGTTACAAGCGCACTGGCGGATCCATCGGGAACTGTTATGTCAATTATTAATATTGACAGCAGTTTATACTCAAGCCTTAAGGAAACAATGGATTCTCTTGCAGGTACGGTAAATAATCTTGAAAAAACAACGGATTTCTTACCGTCGCAGCTTCCGGTTTTAGTAAGCCAGATAAACACGGTGTTAAGGTCTGCGCAGGATGTAATAGTGGCTCTTATGAACAATCCGCTTTTAAAAGGCGGAATACCTGCGCGCACAGAAGCAGGTCCAGGCGGAGCCAGTCCATGGAATCTCGATTTTTAACGGGAGCGCGGCAAATTATGAAAAATAAATTATTATGCTTTTTAGTTTTAATTTTCTGTACGGCGGTTTTTTTATTAACCTGCTCCTCTGCGCCGAAAAACCCGGGCGAAATTTTTCTCTTGCGGGATCAGGCAGAGGCCGGTCTTGTTGCAGCTAACCATGAAGCAAGCCGCGGAAATTTTGAAGTTTCACGCACAATGCTTGCAGAATATAAACGCCTCGCCATTCTTGCAGATGATCAATCGCTTATAATCCGCGTCTGCCTTTCTTACGGCAATGTTCTTTATTCGCTTGGACGCGTGGACGAAGCTTTCGCAGAATGGGACAGAGCGTTATATGAAGCCGGAAAACTGGGCAGCGCCGAGATTCTGTCGCTTGTAAAAATTTTTTACGCAAGGGGAAATCTTCTTTCGGGAAAAGTTACGCCTGACGCCGCTCTTATAGAAGTGACAAGAGAGAGCGCGAATATAAAAAGCAGCAGGACTTACATCGCTTTTTCATGGCAGGTAAGGGGACTTGCGCTCAGGCTTCTTGAAAGGTGGAGCGAAGCCGAGAATGCGGTAAGACAAAGCCTTGCGATTCATGAAAAAGACAAGTATCTTGAAAATGCTTCCTATGACTGGTACACTATTGCATCAATACGATCCCTTTCAGGGAATTTACAGGGAGCCTTNCAGGCTCTTGAAACATCGATCGCCTTTGACCGCCGCGTAGANAATTCCTGGGGGCTTGCNGCAAGCTGGCGCGCTATGGGCGATGTGCTGCGTAAAGCCGGAAGGGAAAGCGACGCCGTTTTGGCGTATCAGCGTTCNAGGGATATTTTTACTGCAATGGGCAAAGAAGACGAAGCAAGGGAAATTGATAAAAGACTGGAGATACAATGAGCGTTTTTTTAAATACATATAACAGGCTGCCTGTAACTTTTGCAAGCGGCGAAGGTTCGTGGTTATTCGACATAAACGGAAAGAAATATCTTGATTTTGGATCAGGGATTTCTGTCAATCTTTTGGGACATAACTATCCGCCGCTTGTGCGCTCTGTTTCGGAGCAAGCGGCTAAATTTTTTCATGTGTGCAATTATTACCAAAGCGATGTCGCCGCCGGTTTTGCGGAAAAACTTGTGCAGACATGCTCTCCCGCCGGAATGAAAAAAGTGTTTCTCGCAAACTCAGGAGCTGAAGCGAACGAAGGCGCGTGCAAGCTTGCAAGAAAATATTCGCTTTTAAAATACGGACCAGGACGGCATACGATTGTAACATTAAAGGGAAGCTTCCACGGCAGAACAATTACAACGCTTGCCGCGACAGGACAGGATAAATTTCATAAAGACTTCGGTCCATTTACTGAAGGATTTGTACACATTCCGCCCGGGGATATCGGCGCTCTTGAAAAAGCGCTGGACAAAAACACGGTAGCGGGTCTTTTGATTGAAGCCGTGCAAGGCGAAAGCGGAATTGTCCCGCAGACAAATGAATTTATAGAGACTGCCGCCAAAATATGCGCGCAAAAAGACATTCTTTTAATGTTTGATGAAATTCAATGCGGTATCGGAAGAACTGGAAAATTCCTTGCCCTTGAACATTATAATGTAAAAGCGGACATCGTAACGCTTGCCAAAGGCATCGCAGGCGGAATCCCGGCGGGTGCGGTGCTGGCAGGCGCAAAAACATGCGAAGTTTTTTCAACAGGCGATCACGGAAGCACCTTCGGCGGAAATCCTGTCGCAGCAGCCGCAGGTCTTGTTATTTTAAAAACGGTGAATAACCCTGAGTTCCTTTCAGAAATTACGCACAAAGGCGAAATTATTATGACAGCGTTAAAAAATACGCAGGGCGTAAAGGAAGTAAGGGGCAGGGGAATGATGATTGGCCTTGATATAGAAAAGGCCGCGTGGCCCGTGCTTGAAGCAGGAATTGCAAGAGCTAATATTGAAAAAAATAAAAACGGACTTTTAATGCTGGCTTCGGGATCAAATACATTAAGGCTGCTTCCACCTTATACAATATTAGACAGCGAAATTGATCAGGGGCTGGAAATTATTTCCGAGCTATTGAATTAGCGCGGAAATTAAAGCTAATGCGCGCTAAGTGAAAATTATTCTTCGCTCAGATAATCAATTTTTCCTTCAGCTAACGCTTTTAATATCCTTCGCTTGATATCGCCGTTATCTCCTGTAAATTCTTTAATGTTTTTTCTCATATCCTTCCTTACGGAATTCTGTCCGAACGGGCATGTGCACGCGTTCTTTAAAATATTCTGCTGCGCGGCGCAGGAAATGATTTGTTTTTCTTCAAGAAGCGCAAGCGGGCGGATAAGACTTACAGGGTATTTACGGTATCTAAGAATGATTGGCATCGCAAGCAATGTTCCTTTAGAGCA
>WQTB01000241.1 GCA_009786495.1 Treponema sp. | reverse complement strand
CTGTAAGCGGCGGAAGGGCCTGTTTCGATGCGGTATTTTTTTCTGTCCTTTTTATCCATTTCCGCTTCTTTGACCGACATCGCGCCTTCCGCGGCGACCACGATCGAAAATGTCTTGCCGGACTCGGCGCGCTTCTCAAGATGGCGCGCAATGATCCGCATGTCGTAAGGAATTTCCGGCAGAAGGATGATATCGCCGCCGCCGGCAACGCCCGCATACAGGGCAAGCCATCCGGCTTTATTACCCATAAGTTCGATGACAATTACGCGGCTGTGGCTCTGCGCTGTTGAGTGCAGTCTGTCGATCGCTTCAGTGCCGATAGAAAGCGCGGAATGAAAACCGAATGTTCTGTCCGTGCCTGCAATGTCGTTATCAATTGTTTTGGGAAGCCCGATTATATTAAGTCCTTCGCGTGAAAGTTTTGAACCCGTTGTGTTTGTTCCGTTTCCGCCCAGCAAGACAAGGCAGTCAAGTTTAAGTCTGGAATACGTTTCCATAATCGCGGATACTTTTTCGCCTGCGACTTCATCTTTTTCCGACGTAGCCGGCCCGTAAGGTTTTTCCCTGCTTGAACCTAAAATTGTTCCGCCCTGCGTTAAAATGCCGGAAAAATCATTGGGGTGCAAAACCTTGGTATCGTCGTAAAGAAGACCGCGAAAACCATTCGCGATTCCGACGATCTCCATGCCGTAACGATCATGCGCCGCCCGGCATACCGCGCGAATTGCCGCGTTCAAACCCGGGCAATCGCCGCCCGCTGTTAAAATACCGAAGCGTTTTGTAACGCAATGAGCAAAAGCCATATCTACATTAAATAGCCAAAACCGGAATTTTACAAGGAAAAAATTAAACTAATATTTAATATTATTACAGGTTCTTATTAATATTCTTCGCTTCATTCCAGAATTTATCCATAATCTCCAGATTTTCATTTTTCATTTCATAATTGTGTTCTTTCATTTTCTTTTCTACATATTTAAAACGATCGGTAAATTTACTGTTTGTTCTGCGAAGCGCGATTGACGGCTCAACTTTAAGAAAACGGCAGAGATTGATCACAGAAAAAAGAAGGTCACCGAGTTCTTCTTCTATTACAACATCCGCGGAACCCGCTGCGCTGTCATATTTTAAGCCGTTATTCGATAAACCGTTTTTAACCGCATTTCGCACTTCATCAATTTCTTCATTGATTTTTGAAATGACGCCTTCCATGTCCTGCCAGTCAAATCCCGCCTTCGCGGCTTTTTTCTGAAGCGCGTACGCGCGTTCCGCTGGCGGAAGACCAGACTTAACTTCATCAAGCAATGAATCTTTTGGCTTGCGGCCTTCCTGCTCAACCTTGATCGCTGCCCAGTTATTAAGAATTTCCGCGGTATCTTTTACTTTTACGCTGCCGAATACATGCGGATGGCGGCGGATCAATTTTTCATTTACCTTGGATAAAACACCGGAAACGGAAAACTTTTCTTCCTGTTCGTGCATGTAACTGATCATTACGGCAAGCAGAAATAAATCGCCGAGTTCTTCTGCAGTATGGCCGGGATCGTTTTCATCGATTGCTTCAATGCACTCGTATGTTTCTTCGATTAACGCCCCGCGCAATGTAGACGGATTTTGCTCCTTGTCCCATTTGCAGCCGTCAGGGCCGCGCAGCTTATGATAGTTTCGTATAACGCATTAAATGAATCGCCTGGTTCCATATCGTCCTCTCATATTGTTTCCGGCATTAAAATTTTCTTTTTAGACCATTCTTTTAAGTAATCAGCGGGTTCACTAGAAAATAATTGCATTAAAAGTTTCGCGCCTTCATTTAACACCGGATTTAATGTAACATTTTCCGCTTCAGAAAAATCTGATAAAACCCAGTCGTAAACGCCTTCTCCGCTTCCTGCAGGTCCGCCTTCGCCTGGTAAACGCGTGTCAGGGCGGCCGATGCCGATCCGCAGACGCCAAAAATCGGCGGAATCAAAACATTTTTTCATTGAACGCAGCCCGTTATGACCGCCAAGGCCGCCTGAAAATTTTAAGGATAACGTTCCTAGCGGCAATTCCAGTTCATCGTGAACTATAATAATTTCTTCTATACTTATGTCAAAAAAAGACGCCGCCGCCTGTACCGACTCGCCGGAAAGGTTCATAAATGTTTCAGGCATAAGGAAGCGCGCATTATCATAAGCGGCGTAAAGCCCCTTAAATTTTTTCTGCAGATAAAGATCAGAATAAAAAGGAAGCGCCTGCGCCAGCATACGGGCGGCATTGTGCCTGTTCTTCGCGTACTTATTGCCAGGGTTGCCGAGAAACGCCGCAAGTTTAATCACGCGAAATATCTCCTTAAATAATAAAACGATTTGTTATTCATTATTACTCCGGTTTAAAATTATTAAGTATATTATTAATACTTGCTATCAAATAAAGCGGAATTGAATACATCCCGCCCGATATGCCAAAATTATTAAGCGTGGTACGGACAGAATGAGCCGGTTTGTATATGTCGCTGTATATCTCAAGACTTTTAGATCTTTTATGAACGCCGGATTTTACTTCGACAGGGACTACTTCATCCCGCCATTGAATTAAAAAATCGACTTCGTTTTTTCCTTCTTCTTTGCCCCAGTAAAAAACAGGCAGACTGCTTAACGACTGGTTTTGAAGCGTCTTTAATTCCTGCAGGACAAACTGTTCCGTAACCGCTCCTTTAAATTCTTTATAAACCTGATTATCAGGATCAAAAAATGTTTTTATATCAAGCCCGGACGCGGCGGATAAAAGCCCTGTATCAAGCATAAATATTTTAAACGCGCCGCGGTCGGCATACGCTGTTAAAGGCAGTTTCGCGCAGCTGACGCGGTCTACTTTATGAACAAGCCCGGTATTAACAAGCCAGTCAAGAGCGTTTTCGTAAGCCGCAGCCCGCGCGCCTTCTTTTATTTCCCTGTACATAAATTTCTTTTTTTCTTTCGCGAGATGCAGCGGAATACTGTCC
>WQTB01000240.1 GCA_009786495.1 Treponema sp. | reverse complement strand
TTCACCGACTGCGCGATATCCTGCGCCATCTCGATGTGCTGCAATTGATCTTTGCCGACAGGTACAACATCGGAATCAAAAATAATTATGTCAGCCGCCATCAAAACAGGATATGTAAAAAGCCCCATATTGATTCCGGCATCCGTATCTTCGTATTTCAGATTATTTTTTGATACAGCGTCCTTGTACGCGTGCGCCCGGTTCATAAGCCCCTTTGATGTAAAAGCCATCAGCATTGTTGTAAGTTCGAAGACTTCAGGGATGGAACTCTGCCTGTAAAAAATCACTTTATCCGGGTCAAGTCCCGAAGCCAGCCAGCCGGCCGCGACATGCCTGATAGTTGATTGGAGTTCATTCGGGTCTTTCATTGTGTTAAGCCCGTGATAATCGGCGATAAAATAGCGGGCGTCGTATTCATTGGCAAGCTCAAGCGCGGGTTTTATCGCGCCGAAATAGTTGCCGATATGCAGGTCGCCTGTCGGTTTTATGCCGGTTAAGGATATTTTCTTCATAAAAGTAATTTAATATTTTTTTAGGGGATTGTACAGTGCTTAATTATAATCCTTTATAACTATCACCATTTTTATTTTCTTGTTATTATATTTTTATGAAGGTATGCGTAAAAATCCCTGATGTTCTCATTGTTCTTATTGCCGCGTCCCTTATCTTTCTTTCTTTCTATACCATTTATTTTAAACCGCAGGGAGCCGCGCGTGTATTGATACGCGGTCAAAACGCTGAATGGATTTTCCCCATTGAAACAGAAGAAACTATTGTCGTTTCAGGACCGTTAGGTGAAACAACAGTCAGACTGCAAGGTAAGAGCGCATGGATAGATTCTTCTCCGTGTGATAATCAAACCTGCGTTGCGGCGGGAGAGGTATCGGGGTTTGGTCAGTGGGCGGCATGCCTTCCTAATAATGTTTTATTATTAATTGACGGCACAGGAGATACTGATGCGATCTCCTGGTAATGATAAAATAGTACGCGATGAAACCGCAGCCAGTGAGATTTCCGGCAATCTCATCGCAATGTTAGGCGCTTTTTGCCTGTTCTTATCCGCCATTGAATACATGATCCCAAAGCCGCTTCCTTTTTTCCGCATCGGACTTGCGAATCTGCCTCTCATGCTCGCTCTTGATATTCTTCCCTTTCCTTCTTTTTTTATTCTGGTTTGCATTAAAGCGTTTGGACAGGCTTTGATTACGGGAACATTATTTTCGTATATTTTTTTATTTTCAATAACAGGCACTTTTTTATCGGCATTGCTGATGTTTTTTTTACGCCGTTCGATTGGAAAAGATCGCATAACGTTTATCGGCATTGGAACGGCAGGCGCTCTGATTTCCAACGTTTCGCAGCTTGCTCTCGCGTATGTGTTTATTTTTAGGGAGAGTGTACGCTACATCGCTCCGCCTTTCCTGCTTACAGGGCTTGTAACAGGAATTGTTTTAGGCGTTTTCTGCGAGATATTTATACAAAAATCACAATGGTATAAAAAATGCGAAGGCGCGGTAAGAAGAGATGAAGCTAATCGCGAAGACGCACCAGAAAATGGTGAATCTAACCATAAAACCGTAGTCCGGTTCGAGTGCGCCTTTACGGCTAAATTCTACCGCGATAGTTTTAGCGCAAACGCGTTATTTATTGCAGGGCTTTTTATAATGCCGGCTTTACTTTTTAATCCTGTTACTGAGTATCGAATAGTTCAATTTTTATTTTTTTGGTTTTTGGCATATCTTTGCGGAAAAAAAACGAATGCTGTTTTTACTGTTTTGATAATTATTTTTATTATCATATTTAATCTTCTTATCCCGTACGGGCGTGTTTTATTTTCCATTGGAGTGTTCAAGATTACCATTGGAGCGCTGGAAGCCGGTGTTCACAGGGCTGTTACCTTGCAAGGGCTTGTAATGTTATCCAAAGCGGCGATTAGGCAGGATTTAAAGATACCGGGTAAGTTTGGAAAAATGCTTGGTGAATCCCTGCGGATTTTTTCTGAACTAATCGGCAGAAAGTATCGCATAACAGGAGAAAATATTTTTATAGAGATAGACAAATTACTTTTAGAATTGCAAGGTAAAGAATATATGGAGATTCACTCTTCGGAAAAAAACAGAACAAAATTGGCAGGGTATATTATTTTGGTAGTAATAATTATTATATCATGGGTTCCCTTTTTTGCAGGAACGGAGTTAGGGGTTAGGGGATAGAGGCTAGGGGTTAGAAACTGTGTATGATCTGTCGGTTAGTATAAAATTTGCGTCTTTTGTTGTTCTTATGCTGCGATCTTTAAAAACAAATACCGCTTGAACTCCGCGCAGCCGTTCCAANAGAAGGCTTCCCTGTTCATAACCGAGTNCAAAAACGGCGGTTGATAACGCNTCGGCGATCATTGAGTTTTGCGTAATTATCGTAACGGACGCAAGCTCGTTGTCCGCGGGNTATCCGCTTGACGGAGAAAAAATGTGATGNTAACGAGTTCCGTCCTGTTCAAAAAAACGCTCGTAGATGCCCGATGTAACAACCGAGGCTTCAGGCGTACGCACTAATCCGACTACGCTGCCGCGGTTTCCATCTGGGTTTTGTATACCAACTCTCCATGGATTTTTATCTTTTCGTCTGCCGATGATTACGATGTTGCCGCCAAGATCGATCATCGCTCTTTTTATACCGGCTCTCCGCGCGGCGGCGGCGGCTTCATCGGCGGCATAGCCTTTGGCGATTGCTCCAAGGTCGAGTGACATTCCGCGCTGTTTTAAGAAAACGCTTTTTGTCTCTGTATCAAGTTCGATGTTACGCCAATTTATTAAAGGAAGCGTTTCTCTGATATCCGCGCGGGAAGGAATGCGCGGATTGGCGCTGTTGATTCCCCACAATGATACAAGAGGTCCTATCGAGGGATCAAACGCGCCGCGCGACAGATCCGCGTAATAGTACGCGCTTTCAATTACGTTGAATAAATCGTCATGAACACGCACAGGCGCGGTTCCTGCGC
>WQTB01000239.1 GCA_009786495.1 Treponema sp. | reverse complement strand
ATTTCTGTTTCCAAAGGCTGGCAGCCGAAAGTCGGACCGGTTGTGTCGTCTGATATGTTTTACACAGAAGATCCGGACGAATGGAAACTGTGGGCAAAATACGGCTGCCTCGCGCTGGAAATGGAATGCGCGGAACTGTACACGCTTGCCGCAAAATACGGCCGCGAAGCTCTGGGCATCCTGACAATTTCCGACAGTCTGATAACGGGCGAAGTAACATCATCGGAAGAAAGGCAAAAGACTTTTACCCGCATGATGGAAGTCGCTCTGGAAACAGCTGTCAGTTAATGTTTACATAATTTAATACAGCATATTATAATTCTTTATGAAAAAATTAATTTCACTGTTTTATGTTTTGTTTTTGATTTTACTTTCATTCTCATGTCATGGGCAGAAAAATTCCGCGGATCATGCCGGTATAGTTTCAAACGAAGCGGATATTCCTGTTTTAAATTCTTCCAACAGCTTACTTGATTTTTCCAGCCCAAAAAAACTTGAATTCGCGTTTAAGGAAATTCCGCGCAATTCATCGCTTGTGATTGAGTATGTTTTTAACGTTTCGCCTTCTGATTATGTAAAAGAAAATTTCTCCCTTGTGATGGAAACTGAAACAGCATCCTGGAATCTTCCGTTTGATCTTTTATTTTTGGGCGTTCAGATTCCGGAGAACGCGGTTTTCCATTACGCGGCGCCGCTGGATAATTACTTTAACGGAAATTTCAACATATCGTTAAACGAAAACAATGCAGCTAACGCAAGGCAGCAGCCTGCGCTTGTTTTAGAAATACGATCTTTAAGCTTTACGGATCAATGGTATGGCTATGTTCATGACGGAAATAATTATTATTTAACCCCTTATGTGTCAAGGCGGGATAACGGGTCTTTTATAATTGAAACGCCTGACGCGCAAAAGCCGTTTGAACTAACGGCAGAGCTCGGGCAAAGAGCGTCGGCGGAAATTGATAGACGGCGTTTTACTGCGGCGGCGGGAACAGAAAGAATTTATATTCCGCCGTCATTTATTAATCCGGGCGTTACTGTCGCGCTTTCAGGTGATCGCGTAACNTCGTTNCGTTTGTCTCCTTCNGACATTCCGTTTTTTCCNGCTCCGATTGCCGCTGATCCCGGGCTTGTCCTTGACTGGCCCNTGGAAAAATGGCGCAGCAAAAGATGGGAANTTTTCCGGTGGGAATTATTTCCGTCGATACTGATAATCGACACGGCGGATTATGAAGTGCAGGACAGGCTTTTAAAGCGTCTTGCNTTTTTTGCGGAAAAAACGGACTTCCGCGGAAGGCTTTCGCATGACAATGAATTCGCGGGCCTTCACGGCTGGAACGCGCACGATTACAGGGCGCAGGCGCTTGCGGATTTTTATGACATGGCGGATAAAACCGGTTTTCCGCTCAATGAAGACGAAATCCTTCTAAAAAGTATTTTGTTTAACACCGGAATAATCCGGCAGATCGAAGGCGGTATTGTTCCGGGAGAAGGCGGAATCATTTCAATTTCAAGGCAGTCAGGAACATCGCTTCGCAGGGTTTTGATCGCGCATGAAGGGTTTCACGGAATTTTTTATGCTGATGAAGAATTCAGCAATTTCAGCCAGAACCGCTGGGAGCGTTTGAATCAGCAGGCGCGCGGTGTTCTTGCCGCATTCCTTGACTACAACAGGTACGATACATCATGGGACTATCTTGTTTTAAAAGAATTTACGAGTTATATCCTTCAACGGCCGGTCGCGGAAGCAAGATACTATTTCGGCAATACGCTTCCCGGAAACCTTGAAGGCACAAGATACGCGAACGCGCTTCCGCCGAAAGACAGAGCCGCAAACTCATGGCCCGATCTTGCTTCGGCTTTTTATGATGAAGCGCAGGCTTTTTCGGCGTACATAAATCAAAGATGGAGTCTTACAGCAGGGCGCGTATGGACTGTGACGGTTACCGCTTTTTGATGTGCTTTGCGACTTTTTCGTTCAGTTCTTTTTCGTTAAAAGGTTTTACTATAAAATCGCAGGCCCCTAAGGATATGGCTTCTCTAATATGGGTAAGCGTTCCTTCTGATGTCAGCATAATGATCGGGGTGTTTTTGTATCCTTCCACTTCGTATCATTGGAATAAGCTCAAATCCGTTGAGCGCCGGCATCAGATAATCTAAAAGAATTAATTTGGGACACCTTAATTTTAAAAAATCCAGCACCGATTCGGATTTGGATATTGTGTGCACTTTATATTTGGCGTTCAGCGCCGCTTTAATTATTCTTAGTTCGCTTACTACATCGTCAACGGCAAGAATGTGCTGTCTATTGTCCTGCTTTTTGCCTTTATTTACCCTGCTTTCAGCAACGTGTTTTTCAATACATTCGATAAGGCTCATTGTCTCAAAAGGTTTGACTATAAAATCAACCGCGCCGAAGGTAAGACCCTGAACCACGCTTTCCCTGTCGTTATGGCTTGTAATGAAAATAACCGGTATTTGCTCATAACGTTCGTCTTCTTTTAAGCTGCCGATAATATCGTAACCGTCACGATCCGGCATATTAATATCCAGCAGAATAATGTCCGGCGTGATTTTTTCCAGCGCTTTAAACAGCATTTCGGCGGATTCGGCTGGGTAAACTTCGTGATATCCTGAAAGCCTTCTTTTAAGCGTTACAAGGCTTGCGTTCACATCATCAACATAGATTATCTTAAAGCGTTCTTTTTCGCTGCCGTTGTCCATAAAAGCCATCCTAATGCAACAATACCGAATTGCTTAATATTATCATGGTTTTAATAAATTTACACAAAGGGTTGTAGAAAAATTTGAAGTCATTTAACTTCAGACTTTACGCTACTTTAAACCGGGAAACTTCCTTATTTAAAACGCCAATGCCGTCACGCGTCTTACCTGTCAAATCGTTTACTTCGTTTACTGCCACATTTATCTGCTGTGCGCCAGTAGACATTTCATTGATACCGGAAGTGATTTCCTGCGTTGCTTTTTCAAGATTGGTGCTTTC